>JAIXYL010000092.1 GCA_027490265.1 Sediminibacterium sp. | reverse complement strand
GTTTCGGTGACCGCATCTGTAATGGCAAACAAACGTTGGCCCATTTGTTTCTTCGCTATTTTGATGGCTTCAAAATCAACATGGTAACCATCAGGTACAATACTGCATTTCACAGTAGGATGATTAAATATGGCTCCAACCATACCAGGAGCTCGGTGTTGCAAAGCACTCATTGCGTTGTACAAATGTGTAGCGGTTTTGATCCCTTCGTTAAAAGCCTTTGTTGCCGTTGCATAATCAGCATCGCTATGACCAGCAGATACAACAACACCATAGGATTGAATCAGCGCAACAATGGACGCATCACAAACTTCTGGGGCTAACGTAATCATGGTGATGATGCCTTTGCCATAATCAAGTAATGCTTTGACCTGTTCTTTAGTCGGCTGATAAATAAATTGCTCTAAGTGCGCTCCCTTCTTAATAGGATTGATCCAAGGCCCTTCAACATGCAAACCAATGCATCGATGATTGGGTTTAGATTTAAATGCGCGCACTGCATCTATGCAAGCAAAAATTACTTCGTTGCTATTGGTTGCCACTGTTGGCTGAAACCAAGCAGCACCGCCTTTTACACAGTATGCTTGCAATAATGCTAAAGCTTCAACTGTTGGATACACACTTAATAATTGTCCACTTGCCCCATAAATTTGTAAATCAATGAGGCCAGGAATAATCAATGGGTAATTTTCAGTTGGAGGCGCCGACAATGCATCAATCGGCATGATGGTTTCAATAGTATCATTGCTGATGACTAATGCTTGGTTAGTCAACCAGGTTGTGCCAGTATACAAACGATCGGCTGCAATGATTTGCGTCGTCATAAGCTATGTATGATAAATATTAAATTGATCAGCGTCTTTCCAAAATGGAAATCGTTGACGTATGTCTTGCAAGTGCGTTGGATCTAATATATGATGGCTGATAGCTTCTTCATGTGCGCAATGGTATAAAACCTGACCCAATGGATCAATGAGCATGGTGTCGCCACTGTGTTGAATGCCATTGCCGTCTTCGCCAACTCTGTTCACACCAATTACATAACATTGATTTTCGATAGCTCTGGCTGTTAGTAAGGTTTTCCAAGCATGGTTTCTTCGTTCTGGCCAATTGGCAACATATATCAAGACATCAAACTCTGGTGCATCCTGAATTTGTTGTCGGGCCCAAACAGGAAAACGCAGGTCGTAACAAATTTGCAAATTGATTTTCCAACCATTAACGGCCGCAATCAATCGTTTATGACCTGATGCATAAAACTGGTCTTCACCTGCAAAAGCAAACAAATGACGTTTGTTATAATGCGCTACCGTTCCATTGGGCAATACCCAAAGTAATCGATTAAAATATTGCCCTTGCTCTTCAATAATCAGCGATCCAGTTAGGATGATTTTATGTTGGGCTGCCATTTGTTGCATCCATGTAACCGATGGTCCTTCCATCGTTTCAGCCAATTGTGCAGGTTGCATACTAAAGCCCGTGCTAAACATTTCGGGCAAAATCACCAACTGTCCCGGAGCTGTATGTTGTTCAATTTTTGCTTTGAACTGCGCCAGGTTGGCCGCTTTATTTTCCCATACAAGATTGCTTTGTATTAGGGTTACCGATAAAGGCGTCATATTCCAATTTTAAGTCAGCAAGTTAATTGATTCGGTATTGCAATTGAATCCCTAAATAACGATGGCGATTCAATTGAATGGTGGTTTCTCTGCTTTGTTGCACATATTCAAATTGGGTAGACCATCTGCCAGCAGAATAAGCCAATCCAATCTTGTTTTGAAATACCAAGGTTTTCGGGGTGAGCGTCACCGCCGAATCACCAGCCGTTTTTGTTCCTCCAGAAATGGTTGCATTGTAGCCTTGTAGCGTGATGCTTGGTTGCCAATAAATATAAAATTCCTTGGCTGGTTGTCCTTTTTGTTCAACTGCAGCTTGCCATAATTGGCTGCTTTGATTGGGATTAAATTGACCCCATACCAAGGTTGAACCAATTGCAGCATTGGTAAAACCAGTCCCCAATTGAGCTGCCCCCCAGCCCATCCATTTAAATTGTTTGGCGCGAAAAATGTCGTGTGCGTATAAGACACTGCTGTTCAGTACTAATTGGTTGTTGACTTGATAGCGCCATCCCAAAAAAGGGGCGTAATTCAACCAGCGGTGATAAGTATTTTGAAGGTCTGCTCCACCTGATGCGGGTCCAATCAACCCTAAAGTTCCTGACCATTGTAAAACCGATTTGTCTTCCTTGAACCTGCTTTGGCTATACTGCAAAAACAGATAGCCTGCATAAGGCCTATCTATATCTGCTGGTGTTCTGGTATTTCGTATAAGCGGGGTAAAAATTTGTTGGCCCAACACAAAACGATGGACCCGCTTAGCTCCCTTCTTAGATTGATTGGCAAAACCATAATGTAAAAAAATACCATTGGTATAATAAGCATCTTTTAATTGTAAGAGATAGGCATCATTCTCGGTAGTAAAACCAACTTGCTGCGCACTCGATACCAGCGGACCTAAACAAATGACCATCAATAAAAGCAAGCAATGCGGATATTTCATCGGGCGGCCCTGTATTTTTTCAAAATGGTTTGAACCAATGCGGGCTCAAAACCCCGTTGTAATAAAAAAGCGGTGGTTTTTGCAGTTCGGTTAATATGCTGCTCGTTTTTTAAGGTATTCCACTTAGCAGTAATCAACTTTTCTGCAGCTGCAAGATAGGCTTCTTCAGGTATTTCTTTGAGTGCTTTTTTGATATTGTATTCGCTGACTCTTTTTTGTTTTAACGCATACGCGATTTTCACTTTTCCCCACTGCTTTTGCCTGAAATGTCCACCAGCAAAGGCTTTAGCATAGCGTTCCTCATTCAAATAATCCTCTTCAATCAGTCTTGAAAGCAGCATCTCAACCGAGGCTTTTCCCAATTTTAGACTGTACAATTTTTCTTTCACGTCTTGATGACAACGATCTTGATAGCCACAATAATGTTTAAGCTTCATGTAGGCTTTTTCAATAGTAGAATTAGGATCGTTTAAAAACAACTGTTAGTATTTTTAGCTAAAGTAATTATATTTGTTTCAGGACCCCAAATATCCCCCTAGATAAAACCGAAGTCCTGAACAAGAATGGCTGTAACTCAATACAATGTTTGTTTGATAGATGATGATAAAATCTATCAATTCACGTCACGTAAAATACTAGAGTCTACCGGACTGGCTAAGACGATCTTGTCATTTTATAACGGCAGCGAAGCCATTGGGTTTTTCAAGGAAAAAGTAGAGAAAGGGCAACAAGAACTCCCCGACGTAATTTTCTTAGACATCAATATGCCAGTGATGAATGGCTGGCAGTTTTTAGACGAATACCATAAAATGATGGAGCAGTTTAAGAAGCCCATTTACATTTATATGGTGAGCTCTTCGGTAGACGATTGCGATATCCAACGTTCTAAGGAGTACAGCGGGGTTACAGACTACATTGTGAAGCCCATCAACAAGATCAAATACCAAGAATTGATTGATCGGCTCAACTTCTACAATGGCTAGATTTTGGGTGTAAATTGCTTGTGAAATATCATCCCTTTACAGTAAGTTTGTCCTGATTAAAATGATCATATGAAATTTATCGTTTCTTCCTCGTCGTTGTTAAAACATTTGCAACAAATTAGTGGTGTTATTAATGCCAATACCGTATTGCCTATTCTTGAAGATTTTTTGTTTGAAATAGAAGATAAAAAATTAAATGTAGTAGCCACCGACTTAGAAACCGTGATGCGCGTGCAAATGGAAGTTGAGAGCAAAGCCAATGGCCGTGTTTGTATTCCTGCAAAAATCTTAATGGACTCTTTGAAGAATATTGCTGATCAACCACTCACTTTTACCATTGACAAAAATTTCGCGGTTGAAATCACCAGCGACAACGGTAAGTACAAAGTAATGGGAGAGAATCCTGATAATTTTCCAAAAGAGCCATCAGCTGACGATACCACCAGCTTTAATATGCACAGCAGTGCCTTATTAACTGCTATCAACAAAACTTTGTTTGCAGTTAGCGGTGACGATTTAAGACCTGCAATGACAGGGGTGTTTTTTGAATTGAGCAAAGACGGCGTACAATTTGTTGCCACTGATGCGCATCGTTTGGTTCGTTACAAGCGCACCGATACATCTGCTACCAAAACAGATTCATTCATTGTGCCTAAGAAGCCATTGAATTTATTAAAGAATGCATTACCGGATAATGAAGACGATTTAACCATCAGCTATAACAGCAATCATTTATTTGTAAAGCATGGTTCAACACATATGATTTGTCGATTGATTGATGCCAGATTCCCAGATTACAAAGTGGTCATCCCTGCGGATAATCCATACAAATTGATTGTCAACAAATCTGCATTTCAAAATGCATTGCGTCGTGTCAATGTATTCTCTAACAAGAGCACCAATCAAGTTGCACTGAACATCACCGGCTCAGAATTACAAATGGCTGCACAAGACGTAGACTTCAGCTTTGAAGGTAACGAGCGCATGAGCTGTCAGTATGATGGAGAAGATTTACAGATTGCTTTCAACGCGCGCTTTTTAATTGAAATGCTCAATGCAGCTGATACCGATGATGTTAAAATGGAATTGTCTACCCCAACTAAAGCTGGTTTAATTAAACCAACTGAGCAAGGCGAAGGCGAAGACCTATTGATGTTGGTGATGCCGTTGATGTTGAATAATTAAAACATAGACTATACATGATTGATGCCATTATTGACTACTTCAATACTATTCCTAGTTTACATAGAGCGCTAATATTAGCGGGTGGCATTTTATTCTTTTGGATAGTGGAAGGTATTGTGCCATTGGCCAATTTTAAGTACAATAAAATTCGCCATGCTGGGATTAATCTATTTTTCACAGCAACTACCATTATCATCAATTTTGCGTTTGCATTGGTAATTGTAAAAGCCAGCGAATGGGCCATAGCTAACCAATTTGGTTTATTGCAATTGACAGCTATGCCTACTTGGGTAATGTTAATTGGTGGATTGTTATTGCTTGATTTAGTAGGGGCATATTTTATCCATTTCATAGAACATAAAATCAAATGGATGTGGAAGTTTCATATGGTGCATCATGCAGACACACATGTTGATACTACCACTGCTAATAGACACCATCCAGGAGAAAGTGTATTCAGGGCAGTATTCACCACCATTGGCGTGATTATTTGTGGCGCTCCCATGTGGTTAGTGATGTTGTATCAGAGTTTAAGCGCGGTTTTGTCTCAATTCAATCATGCCAATATGCGTTTACCGCTTTGGCTAGACAATGTCATTAGTTGGGTGATCATTTCCCCCAATATGCACAAAGTACATCACCATTACAAGCAACCGCAAACAGACAGCAACTACGGCAATATCTTTTCTATTTGGGACCGTTTGTTTGGTACTTACAATTATACGCCTGTAGACAGTTTGCGCTATGGATTAGATGTGTTAGACGATAGTACGGATGAAGCACTCAACTACCAGTTGAAAATTCCTTTTGACAACAGTATCAAAACACAGTACTAAATTTTGTATTTTAGTTTATGAGTTTATTTGAATGGTTTTTTGAAAGAAAAAATCCAGGCCCCAAAGGGCATGCTGAAATGGGTATACAACCAAACCCTGTTGGTGAAATGGCCAATTGGCAAAAACTGCTTTTCTTGATCATTGGTGGTGCCATTTGGGTGGGTTACTTTTTTTTGTTTACAATGGTGGATGGAAAAGGAATAGAAGCCCTGATCTTATTTGGTCTGATATATTTGGTGCTGGCACTGTTGGTTCATCCCAAACCTCGGCTAGACAATATGGGTTGGGTGAGGGGTGTAATTGACAATCCGTTTCGTTGGAGTGATGACGTGAATCGTTTGTTGTTTTTTCTAGAAGCCATTTTATTGCCAGGCAAACTCATGATCTTATTTTTCCGCATCATTTTTTTCTACTTCAGCCCGAGGTAGTGCATCTTTGTACAAAGTTTGCTTATGACAATTGTTGCGATGATTCCTGCGCGTTATGCTGCTACCCGTTTTCCTGCTAAATTGATGCAACAGTTGGGTAATAAAACGGTTATACGTCACACTTACGATAATACCCTTGCAACTGGTTTATTCAATGATGTAATTGTTGTCACCGATAGTGAGATCATTTTTAACGAAATCACCAGCCATGGTGGCAAAGCCATCATGAGTCAAAAAAATCATGAGAGTGGCAGCGACCGAATTGCAGAAGCTGCCGCTAATTTAAATGTTGATATTATTGTTAATGTGCAAGGTGATGAACCCTTTGTTCAAAAAGAACCATTAGAACAATTGCTTGCAGTTTTTGCAGATGAAACAATACAAGTAGGGTCCTTAATGCAGCAACTTTCTGATCCCGCTTTAATTGAAGATCCTAATTATGTAAAAGTTGCAGTAGACCGTCATATGAATGCTTTGTTCTTTTCGCGCAGTGTGATTCCTTATCCAAGAGACAAAAGTATTGCCATTCCTTACTACGAACATATTGGGGTGTATGCATTTAGAAAACAAGCACTGATCAATTTTACCAACTGGCCCATGACACCCTTAGAAGCTGCTGAAAAAATTGAATGTTTGCGCTATCTAGAATATGGAGTGCCTATGAAAATGGTGCTCACCCAATACATGGGAGTGGAAATTGATACGCCTGAAGATTTAATCAAAGCAGCTAAGCTTCTTTAGTGATTGAACGTTTTTGTGACAAACATCCTCCGTTAAAGTCTTTCGTATAAAGCTCTGAGTTTTTCGCGGGTCATGATGCTTTCCCAATCTTTGCCCAAAGCGTTCTCCCATAAGGGTTTCATGCCTAAGGACACATTCATCATGGTCTCAAATTGTTCGTCTGTTAATCCCTTACAAATGCCTTGAGGTATGTCAATTTGGTTTTTTTCAACCATTAATTTGAATTCCTTTACACCTGCCGGATAATATTCTTCCAAATGATTCATGACAATACAGTTGCCAATACCATGTTTGGTTCCTAGTAAATAACTCAAGCCATAACTCACTGCGTGTGCAACGCCCACTTGTGAATAGGCAATGCTCATGCCACCCGCATAAGATGCCATCATTAATTGATCATCGCTTTCATCATCCCAATGATTTTTTTCTACAAATACTTTTTGACAAAGCTGCAATGCTTTCTCGCCATAGCTTTTGCTGAACTCATTTAAATACGTGCCTTCTAAACTTTCAATGCAATGAATATAACAATCCATGCCAGTATAAAATCGCTGATTGGCTGGTGCGTCTTTGGTTAATTCAGGGTCCAATACTATTTGATCAAAAGGCGTGAAATCTGAGTTCATGCCTAACTTTCGGGTTGGTCCGGTTAACACCGTTGTTCTACTAACTTCAGCACCTGTGCCGCTTAAGGTTGGGATACCTACTTTATACACACCGGCTTCTTGCACCAGATCCCATCCTTGGTAATCTGCTGATGAGCCGGGATTGGTCATCATTAATGAAACCGCTTTGGCCAAATCCATGGTAGAACCGCCACCAATTCCAATCACACCACTAATGGTGCCAAATTGGTCTTTCAATGATCGCGCCAATGCATCTACCTGACTGGTCTTGGGCTCATACGTTACATCTGCCAATACAACTTTGTCTTTCCCTCTTAAAGGAATGCGACTCAACAATGGTTTACCCTCAAAATAATGGTCTACTAAAAACACCATGGGCGCATCGCCCTTTCTATGTGGAGCTAAAATGTCATCTAATTGATTAAAACTTCCGCGGCCAAAAACCACATAACTCACCATTTTAAAATTCCTGAAGCTCATAGTATTGTTTTACTTGGTAAAGGTCGTAATTATTTCCAGATCGATCGCATGGGCCAGAACCAGATATTCTCGAAGACAGAGATATTGCCATCACTAAAAAATTCAATCCCCGTGTCGTTTTCTTCTGGAAAAATTTGTGATGTAAACACCAACTCTCCATCGTTGGCATAAACTTCAATAATGCTCTTGTCGAAAAAGATATGCAGTTTTACTTTATCGTTGTGTTGTTTTAAATACGCATTCTTTTTAGCGAAATATGGATATTGTCTGCTAAAACCCGATGGGGTATTGGTTCGATCAATGAATAACTGTTCTAAAGTTGCATCATAACCAATGGTAAAATGGCGATTACCACCCACGGCAATTTTAATGCCGCTTACGCTGGTAATTGCGGGCTTCAGATCTACTTCCATTTCAAAGCAATTGCTTCGGAATGGTAAGGTATAGCCATTTTTTACAGCAATAGGACCGTTCAATACTTGACCAGTTGAACGAATTGCTCTCAAGGCTTTAATGGGCTCTTGCACCAATACCCATTCCGATCCCATTTTTTTCACCGCTAATTTTCTAGGTAATGACATGGCACCTTTCCAAGGACTGGTTGGAATTTCATTGGCATAATTCCAATTATTGACCCATCCAATTGAAATGGGTACGCGATCCGGCGTGTTCTTATACGTAATGGCCGCATAATAGTCACTGCCGTAATCTGGTCTGACCACTTTATTTTGAGGATTCTCGTTGTAAAATTTGTATCCATCAAATTCACCAACAAAATATTGCATGCTTGAATTCTGTGATACCAATAAAACCCATTTTGTTTTATCAGGCTCGCCCACCACAGGTACCTGAATTAAATCAGGGCATTCCCAAACACCAGAGGTATCGCCGATGGGTCCAAAATCACTTTGAAAAGTCCATTGCTTTAAACTAAACGAAGTGTAAATGGAAATCATTTTTTCATTGGGCATGGCTACCATCATTACCCATTGTTTCGACTTGTCGTGCCAAAATACATTGGGGTCTCTGAAATCACTCATATTCAAGTCTAACACAGGATTGCCCGAATAGCGGCTCCAAGATTTTCCCTGATCAATGCTATAGGCCAAGTGTTGGGATTGATTTAAGCTGTCGTGTGCAGTGAAGATGGCTACCAAGGGGGGATTGTCACGATTGCTGCTGAGTGCACTGGTGTTTTTAGCATCAAAAACTACCGAACCAGAGAAAGCCATTTTGCCATCTTCTTCTCTAAGCGCCAATGGCATGGAGGTCCATTTAACCAGATCCGTGCTGACTGCATGTCCCCAACTCATATGCCCCCAGATATTGCCGAATGGATTGTGTTGATAAAACAAATGATATTGCCCATTGTGATAGACCAATCCATTGGGATCATTGATCCAATTTTTTTGCGAAGAAAAATGGTACTGTGGTCTAAATCGCTCCGCGTAGTAGGGCGTTTGTGCCGATAATATAAAGGGGAGTAAAAACAAAATTAGTCCAACCGATTTTTTCATGTATCAAAATTATGCTGACTCAATTTACTGAATTATTAGCAGGCTGCTTTATTTCATCGTTGTCAAGGTTTTCTGCAACCTAAACATTTCATCTCTTAATCTGGCTGCCTCAATAAAGTCTAAATCTCTGGCAGCTTTTTCCATATCCTTCTTCACTTTTTTAATAGCCGTTTCTACTTGTGGTATGGTGGTGAATACTACTTGTTCTTCTGCCACTTGGTTCAGCAATGCTTGTTCTTGTTGCAATGCATAAGGGTTGGATGGATCATAGCCCTTAATGTCTAATACAGAAGTTTGTGCAAATACTTGTTCCTTACTTTTTGTAACCGTTGTAGGTATGATCCCGTGTTCAGTATTGTAGGCAATTTGTTTGGCCCTTCTTCTGTTGGTTTCATCAATGGTCCGTTGCATGCTCTCGGTCATTTTATCAGCATAAAAAATAACCAAACCATTCACGTTTCTAGCTGCACGACCAGCTGTTTGTGTCAAGGACCGTTCGTTGCGCAAAAACCCTTCTTTGTCTGCGTCTAATATGGCTACTAGCGACACTTCAGGCAGGTCTAATCCCTCCCTTAATAAATTTACCCCCACCAATACATCAATCACGCCCAAACGCAGGTCGCGTAAGATTTCTACGCGTTCCAATGTGTCTACATCAGAATGAATGTATTTAGATTTTATATTGATGCGGCCAAGATATTTATCCATTTCCTCGGCCATTCTTTTGGTAAGTGTGGTTACCAACACACGATCGCCTTTTTTCACCCGATCATCAATCGCGTCTAATAAATCATCTATCTGATTGGTGCTGGGTCTGATTTCTATTGGTGGATCTAATAAGCCAGTAGGTCTTACCACTTGCTCTACCACTACGCCGCCCGTTTTCTCTAATTCATATTCACCAGGTGTAGCACTTACAAAAATGGTTTGGCCTGTTAAACTTTCAAATTCATGGAAATTCAATGGGCGGTTGTCCATCGCGCTGGGCAGTCTAAATCCATAATCAACCAATACCAATTTTCTACTTCTGTCTCCACCATACATACCTGCCACTTGCGGAATGGTTTGGTGGCTTTCATCAATCACACATAAAAAATCTTTGGGAAAATAATCCAACAAGCAGAATGGTCGAGTGCCCGGTTTGCGTCGATCAAAAAACCGAGAATAGTTTTCAATGCCATTGCAATACCCTAATTCACGAATCATTTCTAAATCATATTCAACCCTTTCTTTTAAACGAGCCGCTTCTATAAACTTACCAACCGATTTAAAATATTCCACTTGCAACATCATTTCATCCTGAATCTCGTGCATGACTTCTACAATCATATCCTTAGGAGCAAGGTATAGGTTTGCGGGGAATATAGCCGCTGTATCCATTAGGCCAATACGCTTATTGGTAGCGGTTTCTATGCTTTCTATTTCTTCAATTTCGTCGCCAAAAAACGTGACGCGGTAGCCAAAATCTACATAAGGCAAATTGATGTCTACTGTATCGCCTTTCACTCTAAATGTACCTCTGGTAAAATCGCCCTGTGATCGATTGTACAAGGAATTAACCAAGGCATGCAAAAAGCCTTGTCGAGACAATACTTGTCCTTTTTGAATGCGGATAATCCCATTCTCGTACTCGGTAGGATTTCCCATACCATAAATACAACTCACGCTGGCCACTACAATAATATCTCTTCTGCCACTCAATAGTTGAGACGTGGCTTGTAGTCTAAGTTTATCTAATTCCTCATTAATGCTAAGGTCTTTTTCAATATAGGTGCCCGTCACGGGCATATACGCTTCTGGCTGATAGTAATCGTAATAGCTTACAAAATAGCCCACGGCATTGTCTGGAAAAAATTGTTTGAACTCTCCATAAAGCTGTGCTACCAAGGTTTTGTTGTGCGTCAACACCAGGGTGGGTCTTTGTACCTGTTGAATCAGATTGGCAATAGTAAATGTTTTACCACTCCCCGTTACCCCCAATAAAGTCTGGTATTGTTCGCCCTCATTTACCCCATCTACCAGTGCTTGAATGGCTTTTGGTTGATCCCCTGCTGGCTGATAATTCGTGTGTAACTGAAAGGGCATGGCTAAAATATTGAGCAAATTTAACCGCAAATCGGTCAAATTGGGCATAATAAAGCATTTTAACAAGGCTTTGAAAAAACTTAATATTAATTAATTGTTACCTTTTTGTAACTTTAAGTAAATCGAATTCCGTTGAAAAAGGGGTTTTGGACCATATTAATCATTGGCTGTTTGGGCGCACAAGCATTAAGGGCCCAATCTATGCCCGAAAACCAGCAGGCTTTCATTGATTTTTATGGGGACACTGTATACACCCCGGGCATTAGGGCAATGCAAGTACCACTTCAAGCATCAATTAGTTACGAAGCCATTAAGCAATTTTACAACGAGATCCAACAGCGACCAACCACTCAGTTGATTAATCAGTTATTGGCCTATAAAGCCAGCAAGCAGTTAGACGATTGGTTGTTTTATCAGTTGATTAGAACCGCCGCGGAATCCATCAGCCCTAAAAAAGACAACTACCACCGCTATACTTTATACAAATGGTTTTTATTAAATGAAACCGGTTACTCAGCAGTCACCAGATTAAGAAATGATACCCTGCTATTATATGTACAATCTAATGAACAGGTGTTTGATATTCCGTCTATGTTGTATAATCAAGCACAGTATATCTGTTTAAACTACCACGATTACAGCAGCAATATCAATTTTAAGCAAGGCGGTTTTAAAGACATATCGATTGTTGGGCGTAACAGTATGGCTAAAGATTTTTCTTATAAGATCAATCGCATGCCCGATTTTAATCCGGACAGCTATGCGATTAAACCCATACAATTTGAATATGGCCAACGCAATTATGAGTTTAAAGTAAAAGTGAATCAGTCCATCAAACAATTATTCAATAATTATCCATCGGTTGAATATGCCATTCAATTCAATGCCCCATTAAGCCATGCCACTTATCAGTCTTTGATACCTGCATTAAAGCAAACGGTTGCCAAAATGGATCAGAAAAAGGGGGTAGACTATTTAATGCATTTAACCCGTTCATCTTTTGCATTCGAAAATGATGTCACCCTTTATGGAAAAGACAAACGCTTGTCACCAGAACAAACCCTGTTTGCGGAATACAGTGATTGTGAAGATCGGGCCGCTTTCTTTTTTTATTTAGTGAAGGAAATCTATAATCTCCCCATGATCGTGTTGTCATATCCACAGCATGTTACAGTGGCCATTCAATTTGATAAGCCGCAAGGCAATCCGATTGTTTATAAAGGCAATCAGTATTGGGTTTGTGAGCCAACACCGCAATTAAAAAATTTAAAAATTGGACAGGGCATTCCTTCGCTTAAAAAAGAAGCATTTGAAGTGGTGTACGAATACCAACCTGCGCAACGCTAACCTTATTTTCTTCTAATGCGATTGATAAAAATAGGGGGCTGCAAATATTGATTCACTTCTTTTTGATTCTGAATTTTTCTAACAATAGACATCCCTTTTACAACTGAGCCAAAAGCAGCAAAGCCTAAACCATCGGCCATATTTTCTCCTCCATAATCAAAGCCCGTTTCATCTTCAACCATGATAAAAAATTCTGGTCCTGCAGAACCTGGTTCATTTCTTGCCATAGAAATGGTTCCTTCTTTGTGAAGAATCCCTGTTTGTTTGGTGCTTTCATGTGGTATGCCGGGCAAGCTTTGTGCCAATGCATTGTTAGATTTCCAAATACCTCCTTGAATTAAAAACGCTTTGGGCGCAATAGAGGGTTGGTTGTACATATGCAAGACCCTGTAAAAATTACAACGATTATAATAGCCAGAATCAATATAAGCTAAAAAGGCATTGGCGGTTAAAGGCGCACGATCGGTATACAATTCTATTTCTATATCGCCATAGCCTGTTTCAATAATCACATGTGGCAATCCTTGTTTTGGTTGCTCTTTACAGGCAGCCACCAAAAGGATGAAACAACAAGCGATTAACTGTTTAATCATGCATTATGATTTGGGTCTTGTTAGTGCTAACAAAGTAACTTGTGATCGTTGAATAGGACTAAAGTTATTATCAGATACCAACAAAATGCTTTGATCACCATTAGACAAAACGGGCCCAAGTGTAATGCCTTCAATATTGTCCGTATAAATGCCAAGATCATCTAAATTCATCAACAAGGTTTTTTTCATTGGTGTATATTTTGCTGGTGATTTTAAAGAGGGTAGGTTTGCCACATCGGTTGCTTGACTATAATCTGCCAAAAACAAACGAATGGTACATGGCACTCTGCCTGTTGAATACGACCGTTCTAATACCAATAGTTGGTTATTGCCAATCCATAAAAATTCAGGAACACTGTTGATTTTATATTCATTGATTGGATTGGGCTTATGGGCTACAGGCGACAATTCATATGCGTATTGGTGGGTATTCTTTTTGGTTTTCATATCAAATGTATAAAAACGAATCATGGCTTGATTGGGCTCAAGTTCTGCTCTTGGACCATCTTCATGAAGCGGTTCTTCTACATTAAACATAAGTGTTTGATAATTGTCAGCATAACTCATGCCTTCCAAAACACCATTTTGCCTAGGGCCTTTTTCTTGTAAACTCATGTACAAATTTGCAGGTATCGTTAGGCTGTCTTTGAATTTACCATTAGGTGTGATAAAATAAACAGAGGGGTTAATTAAGATGCTGTCCTTTTGTCTAAACCAACGTTCTCCCTCGCTGGTCCAGGCCAATAATTTGGTATGGGGATTATATCGAATGCTTTCAGGATCTGGTGTTTTGTATGGATTCTCTTTGGTGCTAGGATAGGTTTTACCTGACTCATCTTTTAAATAAGCAAAATTGGTAAACAGGACCGTATCAATTTTATCCTTTTTAATCACAATTCTGGCCGTATAGTATCTGGCTGGATTAAGGGATGATCGGTCGTCGCAAACCATATAATACCTATTGCGTTTTTGATCATAATCAATAGCGGATAAGCCTCCCACGGTCGTTTCCATAAACGACAAATTATGGGGAATCGTAAACGTGTGTAAATACTTTAATTGGGTGTTGTTGACTGGGTGATCTACTGTAAGTTGTTGGGCACTCTTACAAGAAAAAAACAAAATGGGCATGGCAATCGCCCTTAGAAAATACTTCATAACAGTTAATAAAGCGGCAAATGTAATGAAAAAGCCCTACCAACGGTTGCTCCTGGCATATTGCACCATCATGGCTGTATTTTTTAAATTTAGTTTTCTTAAAATATTTCTCCGATGTGTGTTGATGGTTAACACACTTAAATTGATGGCATCGGCTATTTCTTGACTGGTTAAGCCTTTGCTGATTAACGCAACAATTTCTTTTTCTCTTTTGCTTAAGCCACCGTCTTCTTCTTTGGATGGTGCAGGAAAGGCTTCGGCCCACATAAACACAGTATGTCCTGCCAAAACCTGTTCAATCGCATCAATCAACTCGTCCGAAGATAGATTTTTGATGATATACCCTTTGACACCCAAAAGCCTGCATTGGTGCATAATGTCTTGATCGTTTTCCATACTCAAAATCATGATGACTGCAGTTGGATATTGTGCTAATATTTTTTTAGCTACTTCAAATCCATTACCATCTGGAAAATGATAATCCAATAAAAAGATATCTGGTCTTCTGTCTGCAAATAATTGCACGGCGTCTTTGGCTGTGAAGGCTTCTCCCATCCAACTAATCCAATCTAATTCTTTTAATACGCTTCGTATGCCTTCTGCAAATATTTTATGGTCATCTGCAATGGCAATAGTGGTTCTCTTAAGCATGCAATGGGGGTTTCAATGCGGATATTTCAATTACAATACTAGTGCCTTTTGGGTTTGAATCAATCATAATTTTTCCACCAAGGTATTCTACTCGATACCGTATATTTTTTAGCCCTATGCCCTCATTTTCGTTGGGGCTGAAACCAATCCCATTGTCTTCAACCAATAAGGTGATGGCATGGGTGTTTTTTTCTTCCCATAAAGAAATATATACTTCAGAAGCGGCAGCGTGTTTTTTTACATTGTAAATTAATTCAGACACAATTCTGTATAAACCAGCTTCAACTGAAAGGGGATAGCGTTTTTGAATACTGCAATTTAAATAGGTATTAAACTGATTGGCTTGGTTCCATCTTGAAACGGTTTTTTCTAAAGCTGCTACCAATCCTTTTTCTGGAAGATTCACTGGCATAAGATCATGGGCAATATTTCTCAGGTCTTCAATGGCTTCAGATAATTGTTGGTCTAACCATTGTTGGTTATTGGTATCTGGTTTTAATTTATTGTACGCCCCAATTCTGATACTTCCCAATAATCCACCCAAGCCATCATGCAATTCTCTTGCTAACCTTGAGCGTTCTTCTTCTTGAGCATGTATCAATCGATCTGCTTGTAAATTTTTTTCGGCAATTAACGCTTGTTCGGCTTGCTCTCTTTCCTTTTTATAATAATTATACCGCTGTGTTAAGCCAAATGAAAGAATCGTACTGTTGGCCAATATACCAATTGCAGATCCATACTTGTGAATGAAAAACACCCAATCACCCTGTATATTATATTGTGTGAAAATAATCAACACACTAAATATTAACTGAGCTACAAATGCAAATAAGAAAAACAAAGTCAGCTCTTTCGATTTTGCATAGTTTTTGACAATGAAAAAAACAATAAAAACAATCGTCAAGAGCCAAAGAATATTGGCAATGCTTAACACGATATATCTTAATGTTTCTGAAGTATTCGAAAGATCACTGATGGCAATGACCACAAACAATACAAATAATAAGGATTGTATTAATCTGGTATAAAAATGATAAATCGGTTTTTGTTCATCCGGTGTAAAATAACGTCTGATTAATTCAAGCAGACTTAATCCGGAAAGCGTGCTGAATAGTGGCCTGGCTTTGCTGGCCATAGATGGATAATCAGGCCAAATGTATTGAAAGCCCAATCCCCAATTGGAAAAAACCCAAATAGCAGACGAGCTGATAAAAACAATATAAAAGAAATGGATATTGTCTCTGAGTGATGCCCATAAAAACACATTCAACAGAATTAGAAAAATCATCCAACCGATAAATATTCCATAGGCCATTTTTTGATTGGCTAAATACACTGTCATAGTATTGGCCGAAACAATTCTTAATGGAATTTCTAAGGATTCGCCTTTTTTATCGGCTTCCACCAACAAGCCTTCAGATGAAGTCGGAATTTTAAACCAAAAATCAGGGTCGTTAATCAAACGTTTTTTAAATTCAAAATAATCGCCGGATTCATATACTAATTGCGTTTGATTATTTTGGACAGTATAAATTCTGATTTCATTAATATGTGGATTGGCTATTTGCAAATAGTTACCCGCTTGTTGCTTGGTGTTGATATACACCCACCATTTGTACTGAGAAAAGCCTGGATTAAAAAACCCGTTTACAATACTGTCCTTTTTAATTTTGATGGCCCTAAGTGCTTGTGTTGGTGTATAGTCGCGATCATTGGCCAATACAAAAGCTACTGGTTCCTGAAATGCATCATTCGATTGCGTGATGGAAAAAATCCAGAACAACATCCCAATAAACAAGCCGATGCTGACAAAAATGGCAATGCTTTTACTGTTTTCTTTCATAACGCTCCTATTTTATAAATAAAGGAGGGTGCATGGTTTCCCATTCAGTTGCTTGTTGATAATATTTGGCGGCTAATAAAATGGCGGCTTCATTGTAAAGGTTTCCTATAAAACTGATGCTGGTAGGTAAACCAGATCTTTTGTCGAATCCAGTAGGCACACAAACAACAGGCTGTCCTGTTAAATTGGTAATAGCAGATTGATTGCCACTGCCCCTTGTTGGACAAATTAACACATCAACCCCTTGCAAAGCGGCATGTACTTTTTGTTGTAGTTGATATCGCATCCGATTGGCATTCACATATTCTACTGCAGGAACCAATCGAGATACTCTGAAATTATTCGGCCAATCAAAAGGACCCTGTCTGGTTAACGCGTCATCAATATTGAAACGCGTCAAATCATCAAATGCTGCGGCAGACTCAGCACTAATAATGACGTCCATAATATTGGCTTTGTATACCGCTGTATCCGGAAATTCAATCGGAATTAAATCAATCCCCATTTCTTTAAAGCTGGCCAATACCTTCCATTCATTTCTGCTGGTGTCTCTGATTAAATCAAAATAATTTTTAGCATACCCAATTTTAAGAGAAGTAAGCGGTGCTTTCGGTTGATAATTAAAGGGCAAATTTACTGCGGATAAATCTTGGCCATCTGTGCCATGTATCTGACTAAATACAATCGCTGCATCTTCTGCTGATCTACAGATGGGTCCAATTTTATCTAGGCTCCAACTAAGGGCCATTGCACCCGTTCTGCTGATCCTGCCAAAAGTTGGTCTTAATCCTGTTGCACCACAGGTAGATGCCGGAGAGATAATGGATCCCCAGGTTTCTGTTCCAATAGCAAATGGCACAAGGCCTGCTACAGTTGCAGAGGCGGATCCTGCTGATGAACCCGATGATCCCGTTTTTAGATTCCAAGGATTTTTGGTTCTGCCTCCATACCAATAATCGCCCATGGCCAAAGCACCCAATGTAAACTTGGCCACTAATACTGCACCAGCTTCTTTCAATCGTTGGTATACATAGGCGTCTTCTTCTAATACTTGGTTTTTATACGGTTCAGCTCCCCAGGTTGTTTTGGTGCCCTTCACTGCAAACAAATCTTTTAAGCCATAAGGAATGCCATGCAATGGCCCCCTGTATATTCCGTTAGCCAATTCAGCATCTGCTGCGGCAGCTTGTACCAAAGCCATTGAATCGGTTATTGAAATAACACATTGTAAACTATCAGCGTAAAATTTAATCCGATTGATAAATAATTGTGTGAGTGCTACCGAACT
>JAIXYL010000178.1 GCA_027490265.1 Sediminibacterium sp. | reverse complement strand
GATTGCCTTTTTTGTGTAACAGTTTCATATAAAGCCATTCCAGCTCGGTATGAACCTGTAAATCCGATTGCTTTGATGCTTGGATTCAATGCCAGTTTTTGACCAAGAATGGACCCTTCCCCATTCAAAGAAGAAAAGACGCCATCAGGCATACCTGTTTTTTGTGCTGCCTTATGAATGGCACTTGCAATTAATTCATTGGTTCCCGCATGGGAACTATGTGCTTTGACTATCACGGTACAACCAGATGCTAATGCAGACGCAGTATCGCCACCGGCAGTAGAAAAAGCCAACGGAAAATTACTGGCCGCAAACACTGCCACGGGTCCAAGGGGTTGTAACATTCGTCTTAAATCAGCCCTAGGCAATGGCTTACGATCTGGCATTGCCGTATCAATTACTGCATCCGCCCATGAACCTTCCCTTAATAATGAAGCAAACAGTTTTAATTGATTCATGGTTCTGTCTCGCTCACCAGATAACCTTGCAATTGGTAAGCCAGATTCTAGATGCGCTCTTTCCAACAAGTAATCGCCAAGATTAACAATTTCCTCAGCAATGGCTTCTAAAAAAACGGCTCTCTCTACAAAACTCAATTGCTTAAAAATAGCAAAAGCAGCTATCGATTTGGTGATAGCTGCCTCAATTTCTTCTTCAGTTGCAATGTGAAATGTTTCTGGTAAATAACTGCCTTGAATGGTACTAAAAGCTTGAAATGTTTGTGTGCCTTTAGTGGTTAATTCAAATCCAATCTGGTTATGCCCTTTCAGCATTTTTAGTGTATTTCAGGTTCAAATAATCTGGCAAAATTGGTCTTTTTGCCAATGCCGTTTCTATAATTTTAGTCACGCTTGCAAGTTCATCGCCTTGAATTGGAAGTCTTGGCGCTCTTACATAAGGCGATCCAATACCTGTATGCGTTGCGGCTAACTTAATATATTGTACAAGTTTGGGGTGAATATCTAATTCTAACACTGGCAAAAACCAACGATAGATTTGTAATGCTTCTTCAATTCTTCCTGCTTTTACCAAGTGGAAGATGGCAACAGTTTCTCTTGGAAATGCATCCACTAATCCAGCAACCCAACCATGAGCACCCATACAAAGACTTTCCATTGCCAAAGTATCAACACCGCATAAAATACTGAACCGATCCCCAAAACGATTAATCATCCGAGTAACATTGGAGATATCTCTGGTAGACTCCTTAACCGCTTGAATATTATGATAAGGCACCATTGCTTCAAACATATCCAAGGTTACATGAATTTTATAATCTACTGGATTATTATAAATCATGATTGGAAGCGAAGTGGACGACGCTACTGCTTTAAAGTAAGCTAAAGTTTCTTGACTGTCTGCATAATATCGCATGGGAGGCAACAACATCAATCCGTCAGCCCCATTTTTTTCAGAATCCTGTGCAAGGGCAATCGCGGCTTTGGTGGTTTGCTCTGCGATATTAATGATGACAGGAATGTCAGCAGGCATATTCGCTTTTGAAAAAAGCAACAGAGACTTTTTTTCCTCATTTGACAGTGAACTGGCTTCACCTAGAGATCCGCCGAGAATTATACCATCTATACCTGCTTCCAATTGCGCTTGCAAATTGGATAAATAAACGTCAAAATCAATTGAATCGTCTTGTTTGAAGGGAGTTAAAAGGGCAGGATATACGCCCTTCCATGTAAGTTTTGCCATAATTAAATTATATGTTTCAAAATTAGCTGGACAGCTAGTCAACTTATTTTCATCAATTAATGAATCATCCACCGATTTTAACTTATTTGAAACAGCACAAAAAATGGCTTTTGAACTAAATAAATGAGATAAAAAGTTCATATTATTAATTGTCGTACAGACATTAATATTGACAACATTGAGACGTATGAGAATTCCAAAAAAAATTAAATTGAAAAAAAGTGCTAATTAGACGCAACTAAATCCGTATCTTATCTGTCATTAGAAAAAATTAAGTGCAATAGAGTTAATTTAAGTAAATCATCACTCGTTTAACCTTCTTGTTGATATGAAAGTATTACAGTTTACGATTCCAGTTCCTGGTGACAAAAACATCATCATACAACATGATGTTTTACCATATTTCTACCAATATCTACATCGGCATGACGATATTCAACTCACCTGGATTTTAAAAGGAGAAGGCACTTTGGTAGTAGACAATAATATGTACCCTTTCAAGCCTAATGAAATTTATTATATCGGGGCCAATCAGCCGCATGTATTTAAATGTGACCCTATCTATTTTTCACCAAAAAGCAAACGAAAAGTTCAAGCAATCACAATACATTTTAATCCTAATGGCAAACTATCTAGTTTATTTGAATTAGCTGAGATGAAATTTATTCACAGCTTTTTACAGAAACATAACAATGGTTTTAGCATTCCGCCAGAACATATTGCTGATGTATCACACAAAATGGAGATTATTAGTAAAACATATGGGCCTGAGCAATTAATTGCATTAATTGATATCCTGAAAAAATTTGCAAGCATCCCAAAATTGAATGAATTATCCAGTGTGTCAATGTTGAATACCGTTAGTGAAAATGTAGGTGTTAGACTTAGCGAAATCTATCATTTCATTATGGCAAACTACGAAAACAACATTACTTTAGAAGATGTAGCTAAGTTAGCACATATGACTCCGCAAGCATTTTGTCGGTATTTCAAAAAGCGCACCCATCATACATTTGTTTCGTTTTTAAATGAAGTAAGAATCAATGAAGCTTGTAAAAAACTAACTGCTGGTGATGGCGACACATTAAGCATTTCAACCATCGCCTACAATTGCGGATTTAATACAGTTACGCATTTTAACAGAGTCTTTAAATCAGTTATTGGTAAATCGCCACACGAATATGTTGATGACTATTTTAAAAATACTTACAATCATGTATTAACAGCTTAATCAGTTGATTTCATTCATTCATCATTATTTCTATCTGGTGGATCAATGCCTAATAAACTTTTAACAAAGAAGTCTCTCTTTTTGGTTCGTCCATATGTACCACCATCACTATGCCCCATACCAGGCACTGCTAGAAACTCAAAAGACTTTTTAGCTTTGATTAATGCATCTGCTACTCTATAGGTAGACTCAGGAGGAACATTGGTATCTGCTTCACCTACAATCAATAGCAACTTTCCTTTCAGTTTGTGTGCATTGGTGATGTTGGATTGCTCGTCATAATGTTTGCCAACAGGATACCCCATCCACTGTTCGTTCCACCATTGCTTGTCGATTCGATTGTCGTGACAGCCACAGGCTGATACCGCAGCCTTGTACCAATTAGGATAAAACAACAGTCCTCCCAATGAATTTTGTCCACCAGCAGAAGTGCCATAGAGGCCAATTTTGGTTGTATCTGCTTGAGGATAAGTTGTAGCTAATGCACGCATCCATGCAATTCTGTCGGGGAAACCAGCATCTGCTAAATTTTTCCAACAAATATCATGAAACGCTTTTGAACGATTGGCCGTTCCCATCCCATCAATTTGAACAACAATAAATCCCAACTCTGCCATGCTTTGCATTTCGTTGGTAGCTGAAAACAATTTGGGCACAAAAGCATCTTGGGGGCCAGCATAAATATTTTCAATTATTGGATAGCGTTTGCTTGAATCAAAATCAGTTGGCCTGTAGATAACACCCCATATATCTGTTACACCGTCCCGACCCTTTGCTTTGAAAGGTTCGGGCAATTTGAATCCAAAAGCACTGTGTTTAGATACATCAGCTTTTTCCAATTCCATTAATTGTTTACCATCTAACACCCTGCCAAGAATTGAAACAGGTGCTTTGTCTACAGCAGAATAAGTATCTACAAAATATTGCTTATCGTTCGACCATGTAATGCGATGATTGAATCCGGGCTTAGTTAAAGTGACCAATTTCTTTCCATCAAAACCAATTCGGTAATAATGGATAAAGTAAGGGTCTTCTCCTTGATTCATTCCGCTCGCTTGAAACCAAATTTCTCGTTTCTTGACATCAATACTGTCTATGTTTCGAACAACCCATTCCCCTTTTGTAATTTGGTTTTTTACTGATCCCTTTTTTGTATCCACCAAATAAATATGCCGCCATCCATCTTTTTCAGTTACCCAGATAATTTCAGCAGTTTCTGGAAGATAATAAGTAAAGATTCGCTGCTCGTAGATAAATGTTTTGGTTTGTTCATCAACAATATTTCTGGTGGATCCGTCATTTAGATTTACTTCAATTATGCGGAATCGCTGATGCCCTCTGTCTACTTTTTCAAACATGAATTGTTTTGAATTGCTCCACTGAAGTCTGGGTGCATCAAAAAAATCAATGATATCAGTATCTACTTTTTTAACTGACCGATTGTCTACATTTATTACAAACATTTCATAGGTTGTAAATTCATCCCCTGGCTGCTTATATGCATTCTCCTTTAATTGACTCCGGGTAGTATTGGGCAATGAAGTCAATAAGTGATACACGGGCTTATCAACCACTCGCTTTATTTTGTACGCAACTAAGTGTTTGCTATCGGGCGACCAAGTTACTTCTCCATATGGCAGCGAAGCAGTGCCATCTGTGGTATACTGTATCTTTGATCCACCATTGGTTGGCTCCAAGAAAATATTGTGGTCCTTAATCGTAAAATTCCACAACTTATCTGGCGAAGTTCTATTTGACCTTACCCTTTGCCATCTGGCTGGCACACGTGTAAGGCCAGGATAATCTGTTTGATCTACCGGTAAACTATCAATTTTAGACAATGTATAACTGGTGAGATCTACATCATAAAAATGCCTATCTACAGCTATGGCTATTTTATTGGCGTTATTGTATACAAAAGCATTTTTTATTGGAAGCCTATCGGCTTGAATGGCTTTATGACCAGCAGCCTTTAATGCATCGGCTATTTTAAGCGCATCAAATAAGGGCCTTTTAATATTTTTCACCGGATCAACCCAGACATATTCAACCAAACTATCTGCTAATATATTTTTATACCAAAAGCTTGAAGCGCCACTCCAATTGGGTGTTACACTCAATTTAAAAACAGTTTTTCTTACCAAGCTGTCTTTAATAGCTGCATCTTTATATCGTTGAAGCATTTGCGCACGACTTGGTGAAAAAGAAGCCAGAGGTGTGGTTTGGGCAAATGAAGCTAGAGCAACCACTATTAATATCAATAATGACGGCAAAAATTTTTTCATATGATTAATGAATAAATTATTTTTTTGGGGGCACCCGCAAAATGGTGATTGAATATTTTGGCAAAGTATATGTGAAATTATTTTGACGCATGTTCCCAACAGTTGTTTTTAAAGGAGTATACGCATTGGGATTACTGAATGAATTTTCAGCTTTAAGTGTTTCTGCTTTAATGGTATAAGCGGTGACTGGTCCTTCAAAATTAGGATCCTCCATTGTTGAAATATCCATGGATACTTCGCTGTCATAACCATTCACCATTTTAACAATCAAATCACCGGTCACGCGATCTTTCCCAGCCAGTGTAAACAACTTTCGGGGTTCAGAATAAGACATCAATAAGGTATCGTTCAAATAACAATCTACTTTATCTAATCCAACAACTAATCGAATATCATACCACTTGCCGGTTTCAATTGGTTTTTGCAAACGCTTTGACGTTGAAATATTAGAGACTGATCCATCACTGACAATTTCAAACACTGTATTCGCATTCACATATGAGCCTATATGTGCCCGCAGCATATTATTTTGATCGCTTACGGCAAAAGGGATAATAAATGCATTCGTACCACTCAATTTTCTGGCTTGCAGTTTTAAAGTATACGTATCAAACTGTTTATCTTTCAATACCATCAAGCGTTGTGGCCCTTGTGCCGTTTGTGCAATACTGCCATCTTTAACTTCCCAACTGCCTCTTACAATGTCCCAATCAGACAAACGATTGATAAAATCACTTTTATACACGCTTTTACCCTCATGCAATACTTCAATATTTCGGTATTCAGTTTGTGTATCCCAGGTTGCTAAACCAATGCTGCCAATATGGTTAGCTTTTCGTTTCGAACTTGGTAAGAGCTGAACATTCACTTGAAAATTGTCATCAGCCCGATGTGCATTCATTAATTGAATGGTATAATAAGAAATTCGAGCAAAACTACTGTCTGCTTTAAACTTAATTAAGTTAACAGGCCAATGCTTGGTGTTAACATTTTCAAACAATGGTGCATAGCTAGACATTTTCACCAAATCACCATTATTTTCCATGCTCAAAATATAAACTGCATCATTTAAAGCAGCTTGAAGATTTCCAGATCCTACCCCAGCATTGGTAGCGTATTCGCCTACATAGAGCTCATAATCGCCTCGTTTATAATTGTCAAAATGATCATAGTTTGTATATGACCAATAGGCACTTTTATATGCATGTTCATCAGCCATATCTGTTACCTTAATACTATCAAGGGTTCGTTTATTGACATCCCCAATACCCATGCTCGAAATGATTTTCAAATCAGGATATTTTGCTTTGATGGCTTCATGAAATCGATTGTATCGTTTGGCATACCAAGTACCATGTTGCTCATTGCCAACTTCTATATATTTTAAAGGGAATGGTTTAGGATGACCATTTTTGGCTCTTACACTACCCCACTTAGTATTGACAGGCCCAATGGCATATTCAATGGCATCAAGTACATCATCAATAACTGGCTGGAGGGCTTCTTCACTGATAAATGTACCACTTCTAAATTCACACGACACCCCAGCATTGAATACATACAAAGCATCGGCATTGATGTCTTCACAAAATTGTAAATATTCATGATAGCCAAAACCATCACTTGACCAATATCCCCAAACACTAAATGTACCTGGTCTTTGTTCTAAAGGTCCTAGTGATGCTTTCCAATTGGGTGCACTCTCTACATTAATCCCTTCTACAAAACATCCACCGGGCCATCGCACAAAAGCTGGTTTTAAATCAGCCAAATATTGCGCCAAATCAGCCCTTAGTCCATTCGGCCGGTTCTTGAATGTTTTTTTAGGAAACAATGAAACAAAATCGAACCATATATTACCAGTTGAACCAAATTTGAATGCAAATGAAGCTTTACCATCAGATGCTTTTGGGACCAATTTGCAAGTGTATTTGGTCCATTGTTTGTTAGAGATTTTGGTAAAAGTATGAGTTGCGATTTCTTGCCCGTCCGCCGACAATAACACTACAGATAGAGGACCTTTATAATCCTCGGCCACTTTGGTGTAAAAACTCAACAGATAGCTTTCCCCTTTTTGTACATTGATCCCCCAAAAACCTTCGTTGATAAAATAATCAGACCCCGTCTCAGACAATTTGGAAATGGATATTTGAGCAGATTGTGGCGTTGCTGAAGTTAATGGATCATTGTGGTTTAAAATGGCTTCGATTTGTCCATTACCTATAGACTTTGTACTCCAATATGGCATAGCGGTTTTAACTGGCCATGGCAATTTGAAATTACTCGCCCTTCCGTTTAAATTGTAATGTGGTTTTTTGGAAGGATTAGGGTTTAACATATTGCCTTCCAACACTGCACCCGGAGGAACTCGACTTTCCTCAAAGCCTCTGTTTTGTATCAATTCTGCATACAGCCCTCCTTCACCACCATGACTGATTTCTTCAAAAAAAATGCCATGCAAACTAGGAGAAACTGTATTCTTTACTTTATTGGTAAAAATTTGCATCTTGGCTTTTTCTTGGGCATGCAATATGGGAGTGAAACCCAATAGAGTTAAACCAATAAAGCAGCTTCTTAGTTTAGTGTAAAGCATTTGATAATTATTTGACAATCCATTCATGAACACCAGTAGCATGGTTTGGTGGTAATTTTACTTTCATCCTAAGCGCTGTAGTTTTTACTGGTGTAAATTGAACAGTATTGTATTTGTCTTTGACAATTTCATAGGGTGTAGTTGTTTGAACAGGAACCCATTCATCACCATTTTTATACAATAACTCCCATTTAGCTGGTATTCTACAACCCCCAAATGGTGCATCATCGTACCAATACACTTTAGATTCACTGATAGTATATGGTTGATCAAACGTGTATTCAATAAATTCCTCTGTATTTTTCTTTGGCCACCAATGAACATACAATGCAGACTTGTCTTCTGAAGAGCTAGGTTCAAACTGATCATTTAATGAGCTGAGCATTCGCTGACTATTCACAGAACCACTGATTTTGCTTTTTGAAGCAATTGTTGGAGCTGGCTTAGGTCTTGACAATGAAGCTTCATAAGGAATCCACACCACCATTTCGCCTGGCCCACGATTATTCCAAGCATAATATGGAATGGCTTTTACCGGTAATTCTTTTTTCAACAATTGATCACTGTTTTCCTGTCTAGCAGTGGCATTCCCCGTACCATTTAACAACAAAACTCCATTGAGTAGACTTTCATTATAAATTGGGGTAAAATTGGATTGTTGATCTACTACAATGTTTTGGACAGATTGATCACTGTGATCTGGTCCTTCTAAACAATATACCAACGGTCCTCTTTGTAATGCAAAACGGCCAACGTCGTCTTTAACATTTTCATTGGCCAACACTTTTTCTACTTGCATTGGTAAATCAAAAGTGATGACATCGCCCTTTTTCCAAGTTCTATTGAAAACGGCATACCCTTTCTCTATTTGATAATCAACGGGATTACCATTGACATTGATAACAATTTGATTGGCCGCTTTAACACTCGCAAAACGATACAGGTCTCCAGGCACGGCTTCATTTCTTGCCCAACCTGGTATTCTTACACGCATAGCAAAACGCATTTGCTTTTGAGGATTTACCGTAATTTTTACATCACCTTTCCATGGATAAGCTGTTTGTTGAGATAAACTTATTTTTCCTGCCGGTATTTGAATATCTGCATTGTTGGTCATGAATAAATTAACGTACACGTTATTTTTATCCTGAGCATAAACATATCCAGGAACAGAAGGCATAAATCTGGTAACATTAGAAATACAACAAGCACATCCAAACCAAGCACTACGCTGGTGTTGTCCCATTGAAGCCAATGGATTTGGATAAAAGAACTTTTTCCCATCTTGTGCTATACCAGAAAGCATCCCATTATACAATACACGTTCCATGACATCAATGTATTTGGCATCGCCATGTAACAAAAACATGCGATTGTTCCAATAGACATTAGCGATAGACGCACAAGTTTCCGCATAGGCAGACATATTAGGCAACTGATAAGGCGCACCAAATGCTTCCCCTGCACCAGTGGCACCAATACCTCCAGTTAAATACATTTTTTTAGTCACTACATCAGACCAAATTTTACCGATGGCATCAATATAAGACTGATCACCAGTGAGTGCTGCAACATCCGCCATACCAGTGTACATATATGCTGCTCGAACAGCGTGACCAACCCCTTCACTTTGGTTAGTAACTGGCTTATGTGATTGGCTGTATTCAGACCCACGAACAACCCCCGTTCCTCTGATGTCTAAAAAGTATTTTGCCAAAGCCAAATATTCTTTCTTTCCAGTTACTCGGTACAATCTAGACAACCCTGTTTCAATCACTTGATGTCCAGGAAAATAAGGGGCTTTGCCATAAAGAAAATCTTTTACTATCAAGTCGGCATTTTTGGTGGCAATGTCCAATAAAGTTTTTTTACCTGTAGACAAGTAATGCGCTACAGCTGCTTCAAACAGGTGACCTGAATTATATAATTCATGGCTTAGATCTGAATCTTTTTCCCATCTTTTTGGGCTGATCCATGGATGAAGTTTTGCAGGCTTCATTGTACGGAATGTATACAGATAGCCATCTGGTTCTTGTGCTTCGCCAATGATTTGAATTAATGTGTCTACAGATTTTTCCAAAGAAGGATTAGGTTTCACTTGTAACGCATAAGAAACCCCTTCAATCACTTTGTAAACATCAGAATCGTCAAATGGATATTCCGTTAAGTTGGTAGGCGGTTTTTTTCCAGCAGCTTTTAAGAAATTATCTACCCTGCCTGTTTCTCTACATTTTTGTAAAACATAGGGAATGGTAATTTCTGAATTAATTTGAATTCTGGGTGCCCAAAATTCATCATGTACATGAACATGATTAAAAGTAACGGGTTGAATCGGATAGTCTTTGTTATCCTGTGCCAATAACTGGCCTACTGACAACATAAGTCCGGTGAATGCAACCTTTGTTTTGAATTGTATCATGACTGAACTTTTAATTTGAGTATAGTTATTTTTTTACACCAAACGTATAAACGGTGGTACTTTGCAATGTTTGACCAGGGAGGAGTTGAGTAGAAGGAAACACAGATTGATTGGGTGAATCTGGGTAGTGTTGTGTTTCCAAACAAAACGCCGATCGGTACGGATACTTCTGGTTATTCTTTCCGATTAAACTACCATCTAAAAAATTTCCACTATAAAATTGAATCGCAGGCTCAGTAGTAAACACTTCCATTTGTATACCAGTGGAAGGTGCGTACACTATAGCTGCCTTTACGTAGTCATTGAGGGTTTTCTTATCTAACACAAAATTATGATCATACCCAAGACCATTTTTTATTTGAGCATCATCTGCCGCAATGTCTTTTCCGATTAGTTTAGCAGTGGTGAAGTCAAAAGGCGTGCCTTTCACAGGAACAGGTGCTCCAATTGGAATCAACGTGCTGTCTACTGAAGAATATTGAGTAGCCAAAATCGTTAATTCATGGTCCGTGATTGAAGGGTTACCTTGACCATTTAAATTGAAATAAGCATGGTTGGTTAAATTAACCACTGTTGCTTTATCAGTTGTTGCTTGATAGTTGATTTTTAGTTCATTCGAATCGGTTAAGGTATAAGTTACTTGAACTTGTAAGTTGCCCGGATATCCCTCTTCACCGTCTTTAGACAAGTAACTCAACACCAATTCATTAGAATGAACGCGTTCTACATTCCAAACCTGATTATGAAAACCCATTGGCCCACCATGTAATGCGTTTGGCCCATTATTGGTAGCTAATTGATATAATGAATCGTTTAATCTAAACTGGCCTTTAGCAATTCGATTGCCATAACGGCCAATAAGCGCTCCAAAATAAGCTTCAGGTTTGGTTAAATAATCAGACAACTGATTGTAACCTAAAACGATATCTGTAGGTTTATTTTGCTTATCAGGAACAACCAATGCAACAATTCTTCCGCCAAAATTGGTAATGGCTACTTCTACTTGATTGGTATTTCTCAAGAAATAAATGCCCACTTTTTTACCAGACAATACGGTGTCGTAGGCTTTTTGTAATGCAGCAGAATCAAGCATTGAGGTTGATTTTGTGTTAGAAGATGGATTGGTACAATGCGTAAATAATAGCGCACTAACCATTACAGCAAATAAGATTGATTTTTTCATAATCGTTAAATAATTTTTTCAGGCAAGACCCTAATTTAACCTTAAACCGTGTATCCAAATTATAGAAAAATTATTAATTGTAAAAAAAACACTTATTAATTTGTTCCCAAAACACTTTTTTATTCGGATATTTAATATTTGTTTCACATATATATTGCATTTAAGAAGGCCAAATCATGAATAGGTACCATAAACAATCCCGAATCCTAGTAGCTTTAGACTGTATCATCTTTGGTTTTGACGGGGCGAATCTTAAATTATTGCTGGTTCAACGTGGGTTAGAATATGAAAAGGGTAAATGGAGTTTGATGGGAGGCTTCATTCAAAAAGATGAAGATTTTGAGAAAGGTTCAGCAAGAATTCTAAAAGAACTAACCGGCTTAGAAGGGGTTTATATGGAACAGCTTTTTGCCTTCGGCGATGTAAACCGAGATCCAATTGAAAGAACTGTTTCTGTGGCATATTTTGCTTTAATTGACATTCATCAATATGAAAAACAAATCAACGCCGATTACCATGCGGAATGGTTTCCTATAAAAGAAACCCCAAAGTTGATTTTTGACCATCAATCAATGGTTGACTTGGCAAAAGAAAAATTAAAGTACAAAGCAGCCTTCCACCCTATTTTATTTGAATTATTACCTGAGAAGTTCACACTTCCACAATTACAAAGCTTATACGAGGGCATTTTTGATTCTCAATTTGATAAGCGAAACTTTAGTCGTAAACTACAGTCTACCAAGCTATTAATCAAACAAAAAGACAAGGATAAAGAAAGTTCAAAAAAGGGAGCTTATTTCTATAAATTAGACAAAAGACGATATGCCGCTAACTTTCATGCCTTCCTGAATTTGATCCCCAATCCTGGCAACTTAAAGTAATTGCAAAAATTTATTCCTTATAAATTTTTGTATTTCACCATTAAGTGTTATTTTGACACGAATTATAGAACATCATTGCTTGTCAGATGAAAAAAGAAACATACGTTATAGGCGTAGACTATGGTACTGATTCAGTAAGGTCAATCATCGTTAATACTGCAACTGGAGAGGAAATAGCTGCCTCCGTGCATCATTATACACGTTGGAAAAAAGGCTTGTACTGCAATGCAGCGGATAGTCAATTTAGACAACATCCACTTGACTATATTGAAGGGCTTACAGAAACCATAACGGATTGCTTAAAGAAAGCAGGCCCATCTATAGCTGATCAAGTTGTAGCTATTGGCGTAGATACAACTGGCTCAACCCCAGTAGCGGTTGATGCTACAGGGACTCCCTTGGCATTGAGAGATGAATTCGCGGAAAATCCAAATGCCATGTTTGTATTATGGAAAGACCATACTAGTGTAAAAGAGGCTGCCGCTATTAACAACCACGCGACTAAATTTGACACCAACTATTTACAATATGTAGGCGGCATTTATTCATCAGAATGGTTTTGGGCTAAATTATTATACATCCTTCGCACTGACCAATCTGTTCAATCGGCTTGTGTGTCATGGGTTGAGCACTGTGATTGGATTCCATTCATGCTCACTGGTGGTCAACATATTCAAGAAATGAAAAGAAGTGTTTGTGCTGCTGGGCATAAAGGATTATGGTCTGAAATGTTCAATGGCTATCCACCCAATGAATTTTTTTCCTCCCTTGATCCACTCTTAGATGGCTTTGTAAATACGTTGGGGTCTCAAACTTACGCATCGGATCAATCAGCAGGAACCCTTTCCAAAGAATGGGCGGAGAAACTGGGACTAAATGAGCAAGTTGTAGTGGCTGTTGGTGCATTTGATGCCCATATGGGTGCAGTTGGCGGACAAATAGAACCATATCACCTGAGTAAAGTCATGGGTACATCTACTTGTGATATCCTTGTTGCACCAGCAACCGATTTAGGTGAAAAAACAGTAAAAGGCATTTGCGGACAAGTAAACGGCTCTGTTATTCCGGGCATGCTTGGCTTGGAAGCTGGCCAATCTGCTTTTGGTGATACCTATGCCTGGTTCAAACAAATGATCCTGACACCAATTAAAGAAATCATTGAACAGTCAGAATACATTCAACATGAGCAAGCCGAACACTTGATCAAAGACTTATCCGATCAACTCATTGTTCACCTCTCCAATAAAGCTGCCCTGCTTCCACTAAATTTAGATGATGAATTATCGGTAGATTGGTTTAATGGCAGAAGAACACCTGATGCCAATCAATTATTAACAGGAAGCATGCATCATTTAAATTTGGGTTCAACCGCTGCATCATTATTCAAGTCGTTGGTTGAAGCCACTTGTTTTGGTGCTAAAAAAATAGTAGATCGGTTCATAAGTGAGGGGGTTCCAGTCAATGGTTTGATAGGACTTGGTGGGGTTGCAAAAAGATCACCATATATCATGCAAGTAATGGCTGATGTACTCAATATGCCCATTCGCATACATAAAAGTGAACAAACCTGCGCCCTAGGTGCTGCAATGTTTGCTGCCACAGCGGTAGGTGTTTACACAAAAGTAGAAGAAGCTATGAAGTACATGGGGCAAGGGTTTGAAGGCGCTTACTATCCTAATGAATCCAGAAAAGCATATTATCAGCAAAGATATTTACAGTATATAGCCGCAGGTCAATTTACTGAACAACATACAACACCACATTCATAAAGTATTCCCGATGAGTCAATATGATGCACTAAAAGAAACCGCTTATGAAGCCAATATGCAATTGCCTAAATTAGGTCTTGTGCTATTTACATTTGGCAATGTAAGCGTAGCAGATCGATCTAAAAATGTATTTGCAATTAAGCCTAGCGGCGTACCGTATGAAGACTTAAGTCCAGAAAAAATGGTGATACTTGATTTTGACATGACCATTCTCGAAGGCAGTTTAAGGCCATCTTCCGACACCAAAACACATGCTGTACTTTACAAAAATTGGCCCTCGGTAAACAGTATCGTGCACACACATTCAACCTATGCAACTGCATGGGCACAATCACAGTTAGACATCCCCATTTTAGGCACCACACACGCAGATCATACTACAACAGATATCCCTTGTGCACCACCAATGAGTGATGAGATGATTCAACACGATTATGAAACAGAAACTGGTCATCAAATTATTCAGTGTTTTAAAGACAGACAACTTGATCCGAAAGAAACAGAAATGATGCTGGTTGGCAATCACGCACCGTTTACATGGGGATCAACTGCGCACAAAGCCGTATACAATGCCGCAGTACTAGAAGAAGTAGCTAAAATGGCTTACTTATCATTACAAATTAATCCAGCAGCACCTCGCCTAAAAGAGACCCTCATCAAAAAACATTATGAAAGGAAACATGGCGATGGTGCATATTATGGCCAATAAAACATTATTCAATATTTTCTTAAAGATGTAAGACTATGATCAATCTAAAGCAATTTGAAGTTTGGTTTGTAACAGGCAGCCAACATTTATACGGAGAGGAAACCCTTAAACAAGTAGCCAATAACTCCACTGTGATTGCCAATGCATTAAATGCAGACCCATCCATTCCAGTGCAAATCGTTTACAAACCAACTGTAAAGTCGTCAGAAGAAATTTTTTCTATTTGTCAAGCTGCCAATAACACCCCCAATTGTATTGGTGTCATAACTTGGATGCATACATTTTCACCAGCAAAAATGTGGATTGGTGGTTTAAAAATATTGAGAAAACCCATCCTACATTTTCACACACAATTCAATAGAGACATTCCTTGGGATACCATCGATATGGACTTTATGAATCTCAATCAAAGTGCTCATGGCGACCGTGAATTTGGGTTCATCATGAGCAGGATGCGATTAGAGAGAAAAGTGGTGGTAGGACATTGGTCTGACCAAATTTGTATAGAAAAAATTAATGGTTGGATTAGAGCTGCCGCAGGTTGGCACGACTGGCAAGGCGCAAGGTTTGTTCGGTTCGGTGACAATATGCGCTTTGTTGCAGTTACAGAAGGCGACAAAGTAGAAGCTGAAATTAAGTTCGGCTACTCTGTAAATACTTATGGCATTGGGGATCTGGTGCAAGTAGTAGAAGAAGTGAAATCCTCAGAAATTGATGCTTTAGTAGAGGAATACTTTAGTAGTTATCAAATGATGGATAGCTTAAAAAAAGGTGGAGCGCAATACGACTCATTAAGGACCGCAGCCAAGATTGAATTAGGTATTGAAAAATTTTTAGTGCAGGGCAATTTTAAAGGATTTACCACTACTTTTGAAGACCTACACGGTATGGCGCAATTACCTGGCATTGCAGCTCAAAGATTGATGGCCAAAGGTTATGGCTTTGCCGGCGAAGGCGATTGGAAAACCACTGCATTAGTCAGAGCGATGAAAGTTATGGGCAGTGGTTTGAAAGGTGGCAATTCGTTTATGGAAGATTATACCTACCATTTTAATCCAGACAATAAACTGGTTTTGGGGGCACATATGCTTGAAATATGTGAATCTATAGCTGATGGTAAACCCACTTGTGAAATTCATCCATTGGGGATTGGCGGAAAAGCAGACCCTGTTCGTTTGGTTTTCAATTCAGGGTCAGGTCCTGCAATCAACGCCTCCATTGTAGACATGGGGAACAGATTTAGATTATTGGTTAACAATGTAATGGCTATTGCCCCCATTGCTAGCTTACCAAAATTACCAGTAGCAAGGGTTTTATGGAAACCTTATCCGGATATGCACAATGGCTGCGCCGCATGGATTCTTGCAGGTGGCGCGCACCATACTTGTTATTCTCAAAATATTTCTGCTGAACAAATGGAGGATTTTGCAGGAATGGCACAAATAGAATTTGTTTGCATCAACAATGAAACGAAATTGTACCAATTTAAAAACGAACTTCGTTGGAATGATAAATTTTACCAATAAATAAAATCAACCTAATAACCTTACATCATGAAAGGACTTGCCACCATTGATATCATTGTCTTTCTTTTTTATTTTATTATTGTTGCTGGATATGGATATTGGGTATACCAAAAAAAGAAAAAAGGTACAGCCGATACAAAGGATTTCTTTTTAGCAGAAGGCTCTTTAACTTGGTGGGCCATTGGTGCTTCTTTAATTGCCTCCAACATTTCAGCTGAACAATTCATTGGTATGAGTGGTGAAGGCTTTTTTGTTGGCGTTGCCGTTGCTGCATATGAATGGATTGCCGCTTTAGCGCTGATCATTATTGCCATTTGGTTTATGCCAATTTATTTGAAGAATAAAATCTTCACCATGCCACAGTTTTTAACGAATCGCTACAACGAAACAGTGGCATTAATCATGGCTGTATTTTGGCTCTTCCTTTATATTTTCGTTAACCTAACTTCCATTTTGTACTTGGGGGCTGTTGCCATCAACGGGTTGGTTGGTGGAGAATATTTGCATTTGATTATGATCTTATTAGCTGTTTTTGCTTTGGTGATTACGCTAGGAGGCATGAAAGTTATTGGATATACAGATGTGATTCAAGTAGCAGTATTAATCATTGGTGGTTTGGCCACCACATATATGGCTCTACTGATTGTCAGTGAAAAATTTGGACTAGGCAGAGATGTAATTGCTGGATTTAATACACTTTTGAAAGAGGCCCCAGATCATTTTCATATGATTTTGCCAAAGCCAGGACCCAATGCCACTCAGGAAGAAATAAATAAGTACTTAGTACTTCCAGGTATTTCAATGTATTTTGCTGGTCAGTGGATTGTAAATTTAAATTATTGGGGATGCAACCAATACATCACCCAACGTGCTTTAGGCGCCAATTTACAAACAGCTAGAACAGGGATTCTTTTTGCTGGTCTATTAAAATTAATGATGCCAGTAATTGTGATGTTACCTGGTATTGCAGCTTATGTGTTGTATAAGAACGGACATTTACCACAGTTAGTAGGGGGAAGCAAAGATGGTGCCTATTCTGCTATTTTAAGTTTTCTACCAAGTGGATTAAAAGGGTTATCAATTGCTGCTTTAACTGCTGCCATTGTTGCTTCTTTAGCAGGAAAAGCCAATAGCATTTCTACCATTTTCACCTTAGATATTTTTAAAAAATACATTAAGCCCAACGCCGACGAAAAAAAATTAGTTTGGATTGGTAGAGTCACCATATTATTGGCAATGATTGTAAGTGTACTCTTCACTTGGAACGATACACTTGGTATTGGCGGTGAGGGTGGATTTACCTTTATCCAAAAATATACTGGCTTTATTAGCCCGGGGGTATTTGCCATGTTCTTACTAGGTATGTTCTGGAAAAGAACAACAGGAGCAGCTGCTATTGCTGGGGTGATTTGTGGATTTGTTTTGTCTGTATTCTTTAACAACTATGCCCCTTCTGTATTAGGCAATGAAACCATTTTATATACTGCTTATAACAATGGAAAAGGCAGTTTTGAAATACCTTTCTTAATCAATATGGGTTGGTCGTTCTTCTTTACAACCTTACTAATGGTTATCATGAGTTTATCGGGTCCAAAAATTAATCCGAAAGCATTTATTTTTGACAAGAAAATGTTTGCAGTAAGCAAATCTGTTCTGGTTTTAATTGTCATCATTTTATTGCTATTAACGGCACTTTATGTAAGGTTCTGGTAACCGAACAAAAATCATAAACAAAAGCTACTTCAGTTGAAGTAGCTTTTTTGTTTATGAGATGGCTTGAACAATTTGTTCGTAGTTGTTGGCAAAACCAATGATGTTGGGATATATGTCAAATTCGTTTTTTTCGTGCATCGTTGTAATAACAAAGCATTTCATGCCTGCATGCATGGCTGCTTCAACCCCTTTGGGAGCGTCTTCAAATACAATACAATCTATTGGAGACGTATTCAATGCTTCAGCACCTTTTAAAAATGTTTCAGGATCAGGCTTACTATGCACAACATGTTCTGCCCCAATGATTGAATCAAAATAATGACGAATGCCCAAACCATCAATCACAAAATTTATATTAAACAAAATGGCGGCAGAGCCAATGCCCATTTTAATACCACACTGCTGCGCCTTTGCTAAAAAAGGCTCTAATCCGGGCAGGGCTGCCAATTTAGGCCGATACAAAGCTTGGTAATTCTGCTCTTTCTTATTAGACAAGCGGATGACTTCTTCATCTGAAAAATAATCTTTACCGAATATTCTGATGAGTAATTCTGCATTTTTTCCATACATTTCTCTCGCAACTTCTTCCCAACTAAGTTGAGCCCCCAACTCTTTTGTTAAAATATCATACCAAGCTTGTTTGTGATAATGCATATCGTCTATCATCGTTCCATTTAAGTCAAAAAGAAAAGCTTTTGCGGTGAGATTCATTAATAGAATTTTTTAGTTTAAAAGATAGTCCAATACAATATTCCGCATTTTATCGGTGAATCCATTTTCAAGGTTAAATTGAACGAAACATCAGTTATAATTTGCTAAGAATATAGCTTAATACCGCTTTAACTTGACAGCATGAAACGACTAATGTTAAACGCATTGTTATTTATGTTAACAATGGCGCCATGCTTGCTTTTTGCACAAGTGCTAAACAAACAATCCATTCTAGACCAACATGTTTGGAACAATAAAGATTGGGCATGGTATAAAGAGAATATACCGTTTATTGAAACGCCTGACAAAGATATTGATCGAACCTATTATTATCGTTGGGATAACCTTACACTCCATCTTATTTATGGTTCACCTGTTTCTGGTTATGCTTGTACAGAATTCATTGATCGCCCTTGGTGGTCTGGGAAATATGGCACTATCAGTTGTGCTGCAGGGCATCAACTCTATGAAATGCAATGGTTGCGAGATGCCAATTACTGGGAAGATTTTGCCAAATATTGGTTTAAAACACCAGGTGCACAACCAAGGAATTATTCAACTTGGTTGGCAGACGCCATTTGGAATGGCTATAAAGTAAAACGAAATCAACCTTTTGTGTTGTCGTTAAAAAATGATTTAGTGGCCAATTATGGCAAATGGGAAAAAGAACGCTGGGTTGAGGCTGAAGGCATGTTTTCTTGGGATGGCATGCATGATGGTATGGAAACCAATATTAATAGCAGACAAACCACAAAATGGTTTGAAGGTGCGCCTGGATACCGCCCAACCTTAAATAGTTATATGTGGGCAGATGCCAATGCCATCAGCCATATTGCCCAACTTAGCAATGATGTTGAAACAGTTAAAGTGTTCAATCAAAAAGCGGCAACTATTAAATCTAACTTTCAGAAAAAAAATTGGGACCCCAAGCGTGACTTTTTCTTTCACCGTTTTGCCAACGATGAAAGAGATGGCATCAAAGCCAATACATTAACTTATCAAACAGGAAAATTTGCGGGCAATCCGCATGGAAGAGAACAAATTGGCTTTGTACCTTGGTATTTTAATATGCCAGATGCCGGATTTGAATCAGCTTGGAAATTCTTGATGGACTCCAATTATTTCTATGCGCCTTTCGGCCCAACCACTGTAGAAAAAATGGATCCACTCTTTAATATTGCACGCAATTGTTGTGCTTGGAGTGGCAATGCTTGGCCTTTTGCAACATCGCAAACATTAAAAGGCATGGCCAATTTATTGCGCAATTACCAACAACAACATGTCACTAAAAATGACTACATCAAACTGCTTGACAATTTTGCAAACACCCATTTGAAAGATGGTGTGCCGTTTATTGGTGAAGCCAATCACCCTGAAACTGGCTCCTGGAGCGGGCATGACTATGTAGGGCATAGTGAACACTATTTTCATTCTTCTTACATTGACTTAGTAATTTCTGGACTAATGGGGCTACAAGCAAAAGAAACAGATTCATTAGAAGTCAATCCACTCATACCAAACGATTGGGCTTATGCTTGTTTAGAAAATGTAAAATACCATGGCCATGATATCACCATTATTTGGGACAAAACTGGCAAAAAATATAAAAAGGGAAAAGGTTTATTGATTTTTGCAAATGGCAAAAAAATTGGTGCTTCTGTTGGTTTAAACAAAATAGTTGTGCCTTTGAAAACAATCAATCCTATACCAACAAATCGCTTGATGAATTATGCAGTAAATAATGAAGCAAGAAATTTTTATCCGCATATGCGTACATCTTTTGCAGGAATCGGGAATGCATATGCATCAAAAATGAATGATGGTCAATATTGGTATTTGAGTACTACTCCCAATCGTTGGGCTACTGTTTACAATGAAGACACAGCACATTGGGTTGAAGTAGATTATGGCATAGAAAGATCGATTGAAAAAGTAAAGCTCTATTTTGTTGAAGACGCAAAAGTGGGCATAAAAATGCCGAAGCATTATCAACTGGCTTATTGGTCAGATGGAGCATGGCGCACAATCCCTAATCAACAAAAACAATACAGCAATCCACAGCCAAATGCTGCAAATACCGTTTCATTTCCAACAATCAAGACCGCTAAAATAAAAGTACTGCTGACCACCAATGCACATACACCTATTGGCATTTCTGAAATAGAAACCTGGGGAGCAGCAGTTACTGATTATACAACCCCTAAAAATCCAGAGACTTCCAATAATTTGGCACATCGGTCCGTTGCTACCTTCACCAGATCCTATCAATCTAGGTTTGATGATTCCACGGCCATTAACAATGGTTTGTTGGATCCCAATCGCAGATGGACTGCATTTGAATCTAAGAATACCAGTGATTGGGTTCAATTTACTTTTAAAGAGATCAAATTGGTCAGTCAAGTACATCTGTATGTTTACAATGATAATGGTGGCGTAAAGCCCCCTAAGTCATATAAAATAGAATACTGGGATGGAGATAATTGGAAAGAAGTTGTGTCTGCAAATAAATTACCTCAAACACCTATTGCAGACTTAAATATTTGTTCATTTCAACCAGTTCAAACCAATAAAATACGAATTACACTAGAGCACTTAAATGCAAAATCATTCAGTGGTTTGTATGAAGTAGACATTCAATAAAAAAGAATAACAATGCTTAAAAAAATATTATTCAATTTGGCCATTTGTATGGTTTGTACCCAAATAGATGCTCAAAAACAATCGCCTACCACACCAGGTAATATGAACCCGATTATTCCGGGATACTTTGCCGATCCTACCATCAAAAAATTTGGTGACACTTATTATATCTATGCCACAACAGATGGCAATGGCGGTGGCTTAGGCCCTTCACAAGTTTGGATGTCGAAAGATTTTGTGAATTGGACCTATCAAGACATGAATTGGCCAACTACCTACCATTATTGGGCACCAGATGTTACGCAAGGGAACGATGGCAAATACTACATGTATTATTGTCAACCGGTTGAAGTTTACGGTGCTAGTAGCGATTCTCCGGTTGGACCTTGGACACCGTTATTGCCAGACAATAAACCAATGATTCCCAATTATTTTGTTCCTGGAGTCATTACACTGGATGCACAAACTTTTAGAGACGATGATGGAAAGTTTTATATGTACTGGGGAACCTGGGGAATTTATCCAGATCATGGTTGTGGCGTAGGATTGATGAATCCAGATATGAAGACATTTGCCAAAACGGGTAAAATTCCCAATACCATTGCCAAAGACTTTTTTGAGGCACCCTATATGTTTAAAAGAAAAGGCATTTATTATTTAACTTATTCTTCTGGGGCTTGTGAAGATGAAACATACAGGGTTCAATATGTGATGAGCAAAACCAGTCCAATGGATGGTTTTACATATGGTAAAAACAGCCCCATATTGGTGACCAATGCAGATAAAACAGTACATGGACCGGGGCATCAATCAGTGATTCAAATTGGTGAAGAATATTATTTGGTATACCACCGACACAATAATCCCAATTCTGGAGGTGGTTTTCACAGACAAATTTGTATTGATCGCTTGGTATTTGATGAAGAAGGCAATATTGAGCGATTAGAGCCTACGCATACTGGTATTGGCTTGTTGGGCAAAGACAGCAATCCGTTTCCCAATCAAGCGTATTTAAAAAAGGTATCTGCGTCATCTTTTTATAATGAAGATTTTAAACCAGAATTTGCTGTTGATAATAACAACGGTACGCTATGGAAACCAGCTAATAATAGTACCGCTGCTGCTTCCTTGACCATTGATTTGGGTAAAAGTATCACTGTAAAGCGCGTATTGACAGAATTTGAATACCCTGCTTGGTATTATCAATACAAGCTTGAATATTCCAATAATGGCACTACATGGAAACTCTATGCCGATAGATCCAACAACAAAATTCACGGCAGTCCCATGATTGACGATGCAGATGTATCTGCAAGATTTATTAAAATGACCATTCTAGGAACTGAACATCCGGGTATGTACAAGGCGCTGTGGAATATTAAAGTGTACAGTGAAAGGGCGGAATTACCCTTTACCGTTAACAATTTACCAAGGCCAACAAAAGCTGATTCTAATTACAAAGAAAAAGGACTGTTAATTCATTTAGATGCCAATCAATTTGAGCCCGGCAGTTTAATTAATCAATGGAAGAACAACGGTAATTTGGGTGGCATCTTTACGGCACAACAAAAATTACCAATTACGGAAGTGATTGCTGGAAAAAAAGCTGTGGTATTTAACGGTACACAAATATTAACCTCTTCATTTCAAGTACCAACGTCATTAGTAGGCAATAGCAGTTATACTGTTTCATTTTGGATGCATACCAAACAAATCAAAGATGAAGCACCAATATTAACATGGGCATTTGGTGGCAGAGACTTGAATAATGCCATTTTTGGTATGGGAAAGCAACCAGGATTTGGGGCTGTTCAACATGGGGGATTTTCAGATATGCCCTATAAACGTTCTGAACTGCCAACTGCAGGAAAATGGCATCATGTAGCCATCACATTTGATGGCACTTTCGAAAAAATATATCTAAATGGCCAACTGAATAACCAAGAAAATAAAATGCTGTTTGTAAAAACGATTAAGCAATTTATCCTCGGGTCTAAAAATGGCAGACAAGCGCTATTGAATGGGGCTTTGGCTTCATTAAAAGTATATGACTATGCGCTCACCGAAAAAGATGTTAAAGCCGCATTTCAAGAAAAAGACCAATCAAATATCATGGTGTATTTAGATGCTGCCAAATTAAAATATGGTGCATTAAATAATTGGGTTAATGAGGGCCAATGGGGTGGCCAATTTATCGCTGCATCAAAAGCACCTACTGTGAAAGACATTGGCGGTAGAATTGCTGTACAATTCAATGGCAATGAAACATTGGATGCAGATTCTGTTTTAATTAAATACATTCAACAAAATAAGCCCTTTAGCATTGCAACTGGCATCTATAAAAATTATAGTCAATGGCAGTATATCATATTGAATTATCAAAAAGATCGCATTGAAAAATTTGTTGATGGCGAATTAAAAGAAACCATCAATTTAAAATCAATAGGATCAAAACCAAATTTGTCATTAAACGATTTAATCAATGATCCTGATTTTTCTGGAGCTATTAGTCACTTCGTATTGTTTAATACTACACTTAATAAAGCCAATATTGCTAGCCTAACCAATTTGTGGAAAGCAAGATTACATCCACCGATTACAGGTGAATTGACTTTCAAGCAAGGCCCTAAAGCAGTATCACCCAATATTGTAATGATGGAAGCAGCGACTGTAAGCAATTCCAATCAATTGAGTTATTATTTTACCAGAACAAATGGCGGTATTAAGGCAGATTGGATAGAACAACCCGCAATGATTGACTACTCAGTTCAACCCAATCAATCCTATGCTTATGCATTCAAAATTAAAGACCATTATGGTAATGTAACCGATTTGATTACTCCAGAAAAAGTGAGCACAGCAGTTGATCAATTTAAGATTCAACAAGATCAGTTTACTGTTACAAAGGATTACTTAACGGAGGGCACGAATGGTTCAATATGGACAGGTTTGGTTGGAAAAAAAGAAAAAGAATCGGCCTTGACCATTCAATCTAATAACCAACAATTGAAATTAGAATCTAAAGCAACTAATTGGGATGGCAATACCCCTTTTGGACCATTTTTATACAAAGAAGTCAGTGGTGATTTTATTGCAGAAGTTGTAGTACCAGATGTAAGTGGCTTAGCGGCCAAAAAAGTGGCAGGCAATAATGAGGTTGGATTAATGTTGCGTTTACCTAATGATACCACTGTATCAAATAGGCGTGCTCAATTACAATTAATTCAAAACAGCATTTTCCCCGCATGGAATGTGGGCAATTTATTTACCAATTTTCAAAATGGACGACGTGAACAAACCAATATTCAATCGTCATGGAATTTCAATAAATACTTACAGATTCAACGTGAAGGCAACCGATTTTTCATCAGAACCAGTAAGAATGGCATTGATTGGGAAGAGATGCCAGGAAGCCCAGTCGTTCGAAATGAAATGACTGGCAAACCGCTTCAAATTGGGCTTTACCAATCAACTTATGGACCAGGACAAGCTTATGGTGTATTTGCTGATTTTAAACTGATTGAATTGAAAGATAAGCAATAACACAGTCGCTCATTCATTTGAAAAAATTGACTTCAATGAAAACATACCGTCATTTATTTGCTGCACTATGTATTGGATGGATAACCCTTCAAAATACTCAGGCACAAGGTACCAATGCACACCCCATTAACAGCGATGCATTTGCAATTGAGGTAACACAATCTGGCGTCAGTTCAATTAGGTGTACTTATGATCCGTTGCAGACCAACTATATTAGAAAAGGAAAAACCTTTGGAGATATGTTGATTCGGTATCAGTATGGTAATCAGCATGATTCATTATATGCCAAAGATAAAAGCGTGTATAGTTTTGGTCAATTAGGCACTGGACTAACATTCGCAAGTGTAAAACCAACTATTGATATACAAGAAGGTCCTTTGAAACTAATGCAATCCTTTAAATTATTAGCAGATTCATTAGTATGGACATTTGAAGTAAAAAATACAGGTAAGGAACTGATACATATAGAAGATTGGTCAATCCCATTTTTTTTTAATAGCAGAGGTGGTGAAAATCCTGTTGAAATTTTTGAACAACGTGTTTTAAAACACAGCTTTATTGCTGGAGCAGGATCTTTTGTATTTTGGCAAAGACCTTCCGGTTCTGGACCATTTTTATTGATGACACCCAGCTATGGCTGTGCACCACAATATTATAACCAAGCTTCATTTGGAAAAGACCAAGGCGTTTATCAATTATTTTTGTTTGCAGAAAAAACTGCGGGCAAAAACAACAACAAATGGAATCAAGCTATTTCTGGATTGACACTTAAGCCAGGCGAAACATTCAAAGGTGGCTTTCAATTCAGATGGGCCAAAAACCATACACAACTTCGAGACCTATTGTATGCGAACAATGGATTTGACATACGTGTGGTTCCTGGCATGACCGTTCCCAGAAATTTAAAAGTTCGCTTTGCGATTAGAACCAAACACGTCATAGATTCAATTACATCAGCCTTTAATAAACCAATTTTGGCACCTATTAAAAGCAACAATGGGTATCAGATCTACGAAATACAATTTAATCGATTAGGCGAACAACAGCTTCGTGTTTTCAGTAAAGGTAAACAACAAACCTATCTTGATTTTTTTGTAACAGAGTCGTTGGATACATTATATAAAAAGCGCGCTAATTTTATTGCAACAAAACAACAGCATAAAGATTCAAGCAAATGGTATAATGGTTTGTTTTCACAATGGGATATGCGAGAAGCTGTTTTAAGAGGGCCAGACAATATGGATGGCATTGAAGGTAGACTAACCTATGTTTGGACCTGCGATGATCCTGGTTTGTGCAAAGCCCCATTTATTGCAGCTAAGAATGCCATCTATCCCGATACAACCGAAATCAATGCAATAGAATATTATATCAAACATTTTGTTTGGGGCAAATTGCAAAGAACAGATCAAGAATCACCTTATCCCTATGGGGTATATGGTACGCCGAACTGGTTAGTGAATAGAAATGCTGAATTAAGAAAAAAGAATAACGCAGATCGCAATCAAGATAAAATGCACGTTTGGCGATCTTATGACTATCCGCATATCATGATGTTGTACTATCATATGTATCAAATTGCATCATGGTATCCAAATAAAGTTCACTACTTAGATAAAATTGGGTATTTGAAAAGAGCCGTTGAAACAGCCAAGGCCTTTTTTAAATATCCCTATGAAATTTTACCATGGTATGAAACATATAAGTGGGGCTGTTACAATGAATTATTGCTGATGAACTTGATGAAAGCTATGAAAGCTGAAGGGGGATATGATGCGGATATTCAATACTTAAAAGCTGAATGGGAAAAAAAAGTGAAGTATTTCATTTATGATGACCCTTATCCGTTTCGTTCTGAATATGCTGTTGATGCAACAGCTTTTGAAACAACGCATGCCATTGCCAAGTATGCACTTGAACATAAACTTGCTTCAGACACCAACTTATGGTATGATAAAAATTTAAAGAAATGGTATTCGCACCCAACCATTGACTCACTCAAACATGCCGCTTTCATGGAAAAACAAATTATGGCGAATATTGCGTCACGCGGTTGGCTAGAGCCTGCATATTACTATATGGGCAGTGACTTTAGAAGTTCAAATGATCGATACCTTTTGAGCTATATGGCACAAATGGGCGGTTGGGGGATTTTAGATTATGGCCTCCATTATGCAAATGACTATTCTGATTATTTGCAATTGGGGTATGCTGCGTATTTAAGTTCATTTGCTTTAATCAACTCTGGAGATCAAGCCAGTCAATATGGTTATTGGTTTCCAGGCAAAGACAATGATGGTGCAGCTGGTTGGGCATTTGAACCGATGTTGTATGCAAATTCATGGATTGGCAAACCTTTGATGCGTGGCCCTTGGATGTACGATGGTGAAATTGATCTTGGTTTTGGAGGTGCCATCAGAACAGCCGCAACTATTGTGGTCAATGATAAAATTTTTGGATGGACTGCCCTTGGAGGTAATTTGAGTAAATCAGATGAAACCATCAGTGTGGTTCCTTTAGATGGTATACGTCAAAGAATTCATGTGCGAAACAATCAAGAAAAAATAGATCTAAGGCTCGATCAAGATGGCTTTAAAATAAACACAGCGGTTATAATCAACCCGAAAAATGGTCTAGAATTCAATATAGAAAACAGAGCTGAAAAATCGCATACAACTGCTCTCTATATTAAGGGTATACCATCTGGAATGTATCAAGTAAAAGTAGACAAGTTGCCCATTCAAAAAATAAACATAGAAGCAAATAAGGAAACCCTTATCCCTATTGCTTTATCTAGATTCGCTTCCAAAGTTTCAATAAAAAAAATGGTTCGTTAGACGGTGTTACCAAAGGGTTAATTTTCGTAAAGGAGAAGATAATATTTGGATACCCACCATTTATTTTAACATGTAAGTTTACTATCGAAGTGAAATTATAATTGTCAATACTACAATTATAATTTTATGATGGGTTTAGGCTGAAAGTAATAAGGAATTAAGACTTAAGCTGAAAACGACAAACGGTTATTGCTAAAACGATGCTTGCGATTTGCTTCTTGTGCTTCACCAAAGAGAAGCGGCCTTTTTGTCTATTCGACTTTTTCCTTCTTATGTAGGCTGTACTCAATTTTGTCATCTGTTTGTTTAACCAATACTATGTTATGAGCACTATCATGCATTTGAAAAAATGGAGATGTTTAATCATGCTCCTCTTTGTCACTTTTTCCTGCTTAGCTGTACAAGCCCAGGTTAAAGTAACCGGAAAAGTCATCAGCAAGAAAACGAATCTTGCACTTCAAGATGTAGCCGTTCTGGAGAAAGGCGGGAAAAATGGTACTGAAACTGCACAAGACGGTTCATTTACCATTGAAGTAAAAAGCCTTAATTCAACATTGGTATTTACATCTTTAGGATTTACCACTTTTGAGTTGAAACTCAACGGCAAAAGCACTGTTGGCGTTTCATTGGAAGAAGACTTGAAAGGCATAGATGATGTGGTGATTATTGGGTACCAAAATTCTACCCGAAGAACTACTTCTGCATCTATTGCTTCTGTGAAGGGTAAAGATATTGAGAATACCCCTTACGCTACTTTTGATCAGATGCTGCAAGGTCGTGTTGCAGGCTTAAACGTACTATCGGTATCTGCTGAACCTGGTGCTGCTGGTATTGTTAACATCCGCGGTAACAGTAGCGTAGCCAACTCAAGCGGTACAGGTACTGCAACAGGGGTCTCTGCGCCATTGTATGTGATTGATGGAGTGGTATTTGATGTAAGTGACATAAGAACTGCTTATGGCAATAGTAACCCTTTGGCTGTTCTTAACCCGAACGACATTGAGTCAGTAGACGTATTAAGAGACGCTTCTGCTGCTGCCATTTATGGTGCACGTGCGGCTAATGGTGTAATCATTGTGAAAACCATTAGACCAAAGAATGGCAAACCACAATTTAGATTGTCATCATATGTTGGGGTAACAACCAGACCTGCGTTTAAGCCAGTGATTATTGGTGCTGAAGAGCGCAGACTGAAGATGGATATCTTAAGAAGGCAAGCAAGTTATACGCAACAAAGAGACTTATCTCAATTTTTAACGGATAGTTTAAATCCTGCATTTAACAATGCCACCGATTTTCAGGATTTGTTTTTCCAAGATGCATTATTAAGTAATATAGATTTTAGTGTGGCAGGATCTTCACAAAATATGTCGTACCGCTTTTCTTTAAATAGTTACGATGAAAAAGGGGTGCAATCAGGCTTTGGCATTAAAAGAATTACGCCAAGATTGTTTGTAAGTATGAAGCCTTCTAAAAATGTAGAAATCACTTCAGAAACCTTCATGAGCTTCATAAAAGAACAAAGAGGGGATGGAACAGGCAACGTAACGCCGTTTAATATTCAAACCTTCCCATCTTCTTTCTGGCAAATTGACGATGTAACCAGAAGAAATTTTGCTGGAAAAAATGACCAAGTTCGGGATGATGCTAGAACAACCAGCATCAATGGTAACTTGCGCTTAACTTGGAAACTATTAGAGAATGTAACGTTCGTTAGTTCACTTTCATATAACCTTGGATTTACGCGTAGAGATTATTTGCGCCATAGAAGTGTGGTTGCTAATAACCGTACGGATGCTATCCTTAATGAAGCCAACCAAAGCAGATATGAAATTGAGAACTATGCAACATGGACTAAATCATTCGGCACAAACCAAGACCACAATTTAAGCGTACTGGTTGGGCAAGGTGCTGAAGAACAGATTGTGAAATCAACCAATGCCACAGCCAATGGTATTCCATTTGACGCCATACAAATGATTCAGGGTGTGCCTGCTGGACCAAATCTTACGGTTTCTACAACTTATGAAGATCGTGCGCGAGTATCCTATTTCTCTAGAGCCAGTTACGATTATAAAGG
>JAIXYL010000155.1 GCA_027490265.1 Sediminibacterium sp. | reverse complement strand
TTTGGCGATGCAATTGTTCAAACGCTTATAGCGATTTTACTGCCACTTGTTTTTTTAATTCCATGGTTTAGAAAAAGTAATTGGTTCAGTTTGGGGGTGATGCTATTTTATTTAAATAGGCTGACCATTCCTGATTGGAATGCAATAGAATGGCTTATGGCACTTGCCTATTTTGTAAGTTGGTTTACGTTCATTTATAGTTTATTTTGGATGATGAAATGGCTGCGACCTTAAATCCTAATCAAATGTATTCCACCCTTCAAATAAGTTGGCGTTATCTGCAATATTGGTTTAAATCGGCTAATAAGAATGGTCATGGTATTCACTCTCCATTTGTATATGAATTAATTGAACGTGTATTGACAGACGATCGAACATTTTATATTTTTCCATTGATTGAAGATGCCAGGAATAGACTCTATTTAGACGATGATGTACTTAATATTATTGATTTTGGAGCAGGATCTAAAGTGAATGATTCTAATAAAAGAGCAGTTTCGGATATTGCCAAATCAGCATTGAAGTCACCAAAATTTGGTCAATTGCTCTTTAGATTGGTAAATCATTTCAACGCAAATTCTATCCTTGAATTGGGAACATCTTTGGGAATTACCACAAGTTATTTAGCAGCTGCAAATCCTCATGCAAAATTAGTTACATTAGAAGGTGCACCAGAAATTGCTCTAAAAGCGAAACAACATTTTCAACACATCGGATTACACAATATTGAACAAGTTGTAGGAAATTTTGATCATACCTTAACATCTGTTTTACAAGAGATGAAATCCTTAGATTTTGTATTTATTGATGGCAATCATCGATTAGAGCCTACCCTCCGTTATTTCAATCAGATGAAGCCGTACTTGCATGAACATTCAATACTAATTTTTGATGATATACATTGGAGTAAAGAAATGGAGCAAGCATGGTTGAAAATTCAACAGGATGACCAAGTGACCTTAACGATTGATTTGTTTTTCATTGGCTTGGTGTTCTTTAGAAAGGAGCAAAAGGAAAAGCAGCATTTCATAGTTCAGTTTTAATGAATTAACTTACATGTATGATTATTGGTATTCTTAAAGAACCAGCAGGTGAAAACAGAGTGTCTATGTTGCCTGAACAGATTAATCCATTGGTTAAAAATGGAATCAGTATCATGGTTGAAACAGACGCAGGGATTAATGCTTTTGCAAACAATGAAGCATATGTTCATGCAGGTGCCCAGATTGTCAGTAGAAAACAAATATTGGAATCTGCTAATATTTTATTAGGATATTGGCAAATAAGTGATCAAGATTTTACAGTCACACAACCGGGTACTATTTTGATTGGGGTTTATCAACCTTTGTTTCAATATAAACAAATGCAAAAACTAGCTGAATTTGGCTTCTCAGTATTCAGCTTAGACATGATTCCTAGAACAACGCGCGCACAATCCATGGATGTCTTAAGTAGTCAAGCAAATATTGCGGGCTATAAAGCGGTTATATCTGCAGCTCATTTGTTGCCTAGGTATTTTCCCATGTTCATGACTGCCGCTGGTAGTATACCACCTGCTAAAGTATTGATACTTGGTGCCGGCGTAGCTGGTTTACAAGCCATTGCAACGGCCAAAAGGTTAGGTGCTGTGGTAGAAGTTTCTGATACAAGAGCAGCAGTGAAAGAAGAAGTGATGAGTTTGGGTGCAAAATTTATTGAAGTTGAAGGCGCTGCTGATGCCGCTTCAGCTGGTGGATACGCGATTGAACAAACGGATGAATTTAAACAAAAACAAAGAGAACGATTAGCCATTTCAGTAGCTAAAGCGGATGTAATTATTGCAACAGCCCAATTACAAGGTAAACCCGCACCATTATTAATTGATGAAGCTTTATTGAAATTAATGAAACCAGGTGCAGTTGTGGTTGACCTTGCTGCTTCAACTGGCGGGAATGTTTTTGGCGTTCAAAATAATCAAGTCATCAAATTGCATGGCGTTACTTTAGTGGGGAATAGTCAATTGGCTTCGGATATGCCCAGTGATGCAAGTAAAGTGTATGGGAAAAATGTATTCAACTTTTTACAGTTGATACTTACTAAAGAAGGGGCCATCCATTTGAATTTTGAAGACGATATCGTCAAGGGATGTTGCATGACGCATAATAAAGAAGTAGTGAATGAACGCGTTCAATCATTGTTGGCATCTTAAATTAAACTTATGACCAGTGTTTTAGCTTTTTTACAAGACCATATTCAGATGATCTATATAGTCATCTTATCCATTTTTTTAGGGATTGAAGTCATTGGTCGGGTGCCAAGTGTTTTACATACACCGTTAATGAGTGGAGCCAATGCCATTCATGGCGTTGTCATTATTGGAGCTATTATTGTGATGGGGCAGGTTGAGCCAGATGATACAGTTGCATTGGTGATAGGATTTTTAGCGGTTGTTTTAGGGACACTCAATGTAGTGGGTGGATTTGTAGTGACTGATCGCATGTTGGAAATGTTTAAGAAGAAAAAGTAAAATGGACATACAATTATTGACACTTTGTTATTTGTTAGGCTCTATAAGTTTCATTATAGGATTAAAAATGTTATCGCATCCCGATACGGCGCGAAAAGGTAATTGGATAGCCGCAGCGGGTATGGCTATTGCCATTTTTGGCACCATTTTTTTATACAGCAAGGACGGTGTGAAACTTGGTAATTATGGATGGATATTTGCTGGATTAGCATTGGGAACACTTGCAGGTACATTCGCAGCCAAAAAAGTTAAAATGACTTCTATGCCAGAAATGGTGAGTTTGTTTAATGGCATGGGTGGAGCATGTGCAGCTTTGATTTCAATTATTGAGTTTCAACATTTAACACACGCAATGTTGCTGCAGAACAATATTTATGCAGCACCTGGCAGTTTAAATGGAACAACGTTACTCATCATTTTTGCTGGCTTGATCATTGGAACCATTTCGTTTTCTGGAAGCATGATTGCCTGGGGTAAGTTAAATGGTAGTGTGAAAGATTTGGCATTCAACGGACAACAAATTGCCAACAATATTTTATTGGTGGGGATTATTGCAGTGGCCACTTATTTGACGTACAATATTTCAATCACTAACTATTTTTGGTTTTATTTGATTGCAGCCGCCGCGGTACTATATGGCGTCTTGTTTGTATTACCCATTGGTGGCGCGGATATGCCTGTAGTGATTTCATTGCTCAACTCTTTCACTGGTGTAGCGGCAGCATGCGGTGGTTTTCTGTATGACAATCAAGTGATGTTAACAGGTGGTATTTTAGTTGGTGCAGCAGGTACCTTGTTAACGATATTGATGTGCAAAGCCATGAACAGAAGTTTGATGAATGTGTTATTAGGCTCTTTTGGTGCTTCAGCAAAAGGCGAACAACAATCAGTAACAGGGAATTACAAAGAAATTTCAATAAGCGATGCGGCGGTATGTATGAGTTATGCCAATAAAGTGATGATTGTGCCTGGTTATGGTTTAGCCGTAGCGCAGGCTCAACATATTTGTCATGAGTTGGAACAATTATTAGAATCAAAAGGCGTAGAAGTAAAATATGCCATTCATCCAGTAGCTGGAAGAATGCCTGGTCATATGAATGTATTATTAGCTGAAGCAGATGTTAATTATGATGCGCTTCTAGAAATGGAAGACGCCAATAATGAGTTTAAAACAACTGATGTAGTACTGATATTAGGAGCAAATGATGTAGTAAATCCGGCCGCCAAAACTGATCCAGCTTCG
>JAIXYL010000076.1 GCA_027490265.1 Sediminibacterium sp. | reverse complement strand
CTTAGACGAAGCGCAATTGCATACACCTTATCGAAAAGATGGCTGGACCATTCATCAAGTGGTGCATCATGTAGCAGATAGTCATATGAATGCCTATTGCAGATTTAAATTAGGATTAACAGAAGACAATCCTACCATCAAGCCATACGACGAAAATGCTTGGACCCAATTGAGTGATGTGGTGACATTGCCAATCAATCTGTCGATTACCTTATTGCATGCTTTACATACGAGGTGGTATTTTGCCATCAAAGATATCAGTGCTGCGCAATGGGAAAGAACCATTTACCATCCTGGCAGCAACAAACAAATGAGCCTTTGGCATTTACTGGGTATGTATGCTTGGCACGGCAAACATCATACGGCACATATAACCGCATTAAGAGAAAAAAATAATTGGTAATGTCTTCAATTAACAAGTGGACCCTTTTACAATCAGAACAATTGGTGAAAGACAAATGGGCTGATGTACGAAAAAACAGTTACCAAAAAAATGACGGGTCCATCATCGAGCCTTTTTATGTATATGGCTTTCCTGATTATGCTACTGCATTGGCCATCACCAAAAAGGGGACGGTAATTTTGGAGCGGGTGTACAGACCTGGTCTTGATGTTGTAGCACTTGAATTGCCAGGTGGCTGCGTGGATGCAGCAGATGCTAACTTAGAAGCAGCCATGCAAAGAGAGTTGTTAGAGGAAACTGGCTATCGATTTGATCAAATTGATTATTTAGGAAAAGTGTCTCCAAACCCCACAACCAATACCAATGTGATGCATATGTTTTTAGCAACTGGGGGAGAAATAGATGCCGAAGCCATTAGAGACACTGAGGAAGAAGTGGAAGTGTTGGAAATGCATTGGGATGCGTTTATTGAAGCGTTTAAAGCACAAGCATTTATTCAATCCATGCAAACTTGTACCATTCTTTATGCTTTAATGCGATTGAATAAATTAACACTGGTTGAACATGTCTAGCAGAAATTTTTCTTGGAAAACCCTTCAATCAACCATTACTTATACCAAGAAATGGTTGGCAATTCAAGAAGATATTTGTGCTTTACCGGATGGACGGATCATTGATCCCTATATCATCATTCAAGTACCCAGTTTCTGTAATGTGTTCATGGTAACTTCTAATGACCAGGTGGTGATGGTAAAACAATACAGACATGCTGCTGGTATTGAAACACTTGAGTTGCCCGGTGGTATGATTGAGCCAAATGAAGATCCAGCAGTAGCTGCAATGCGTGAAATGACTGAAGAAACGGGGTATAGCAGTGAACATTTTGAGCTGTTGTTTTCTGTCCATCCTAATCCACCTTTAGAAAACAATCGCGCTTTTTTTTATTTGGCAACCAATGTTCAACTTACGCGTCAAACCGAATACGATGTCTTTGAAGACATGGAAATTGTGTTGGTACACAAAACTGATTTTATACATAAATTATTGGCCAACGAATTTAAACACGGTGCTCAAATTGGGGCTATGTATTCTGCAGCCATAAAATTAGGTTGGTTGCAAAACGCCATTTAATTAAGGTCTGTTCACTTAAGCAATCACAAAAACGCTCCCACACACCAAAATCAAATCATTGGGGCTGGCATTTGCTTTCGCTGCCTCAATTGCCAGATTAACATTGGGGAATGCTTCACCTTTTAATTGAAATTGGCTGGCTTGTTCTTGTAAAATTGTTTCGTCCAAAGCTCTAGGGATACTGGCTTTTGTAAAATAGTAATGCGCCGAGCTAGGCAATAAGGCTAAAACTGCTTGACTATCTTTGTCTTTGACCATGCCCATGATCCAATGCAATTGGTTATAGTTGGTTAAATCTAATTGGGCCAATATGGCTTTAATGCCATCTTCATTGTGGCCAACATCTAATACTATTCTTGGTGATGTTTGAATGGTTTCCCATCGGCCGTATAAACCAGTTAATGCTTTAACTTGTTTGAGTGCAGTCTGAATGGTGTTCAAATCTATTGCCCAACCAGCTTTTGCTAAAATAGCACAGGCTTCTAAAACGGTTAATACATTTTTGGTTTGATAGAAGCCGCTAAGATCAGATTCAATATGCAGGTACTCATTTTTTGCTCTGTCTACAATCGTCATTTGTAAGCATCCATCTTGATACAACCAATCGTGAATATACCTTGTATCAGCAGCAAAATGGATGGAACTGGAATGCGCTGCGGCTAAAAAAACAGGTAAGGTTTCAGGTAATACTTCACCAATTACTACAGGAATATTGGGTTTAATAATCCCTGCTTTTTCACCAGCAATAGCCGTTAAAGTATTGCCCAATAAATTCATATGATCCATACCAATATTGGTGATAATACTTAATTCTGGTTGAATGATATTGGTACTATCTAGCCGCCCCCCTAATCCGGTTTCAATGATGGCAATGTCTACGGCTTGTTCAGCAAAATAAGTGAAAGCCATGGCCACAGTAATCTCAAAAAACGAAGGGGCAATGCGCTCAATTTCTGGTTGAATCCTTTCTGTAAATTTGACGACAAATTCTTCTGAACAGCAAACACCATTTACTTTAATGCGTTCCCTAAAATCATATAAATGCGGTGAGGTATACAAGCCTGTTTTATAACCGGCTTTCTGAAAAATGGCCGCCAACATATGACTGGTTGAGCCTTTCCCATTGGTTCCGGCAATATGAATTGATTTAAATTGCTCTTGCGGATTTCCCATTGCTTGACAAAGCGCAATGGTATTGGTTAAATCTTTTTTGTAGGCTGCTTCCCCAATTTTACTAAACATGGGAAGCTTGTGAAATAAGTATGCTAAAGTTTCTGCGTAGTTCATTCAAACACAAATATGCAAAAATTAATTCCTTAATTTAAAATTAAACACCAGCGTGCCTTTTTGTTCTTCTGAGTCGCCAGCATTTAACTTCAAGGATTTGGCTTTTTGAAGTGCAATATTTCGAATGGAAGGGTTGGTTGTAGTAGTGCCTTTGGGATTAATCACAGCAGCAGTTACTGCGCCAGCTTGGTTTACCGTAATGTCAACCGCAACTTTTGCGTTCTCATTAAATTCATCCTCAAAAGAAGGGAGTTTGGTAATTCTTCTGCCATCTAATCCGCTTTTAATAGCAACGCCACCAATGCCTCCATTGCCGCTGGCAGCATTACCCGTATAACTGTCTGAGTTTGGATTGCCATTGGGTTTGCCTTGATCCCCTTTGCCACCTGCAATACCTTGATTGTTCACGCCGTTGTAACTGTCAGAAAAATTTCCTCCACTGCCTTTAGTAGTACCTCCAGTAAAGACTGCTTTGGGTTTTGGTGTTGGGGGATTATTGCTGACGGTATTGCGTGGGGTACGCTTATCTGTAGCCGTAGACCGATTAATGGCTATATCTTCATCGCTTTCACTATGGTTGGGTAGGGCACTCGCTTCATTTGGGGTACTCGCCATATTATTTTTTTCTGCAGAAGGTTCACCAATGGCAGCAGGTGCAATAGCACCTTCACCAGTTTCAGCATTGCCTAAATTCACTTCAATGCCTTCGCCTGTAATTGGTTCAGGAATGCTTGGTTGTTGATAGCGGACATAAAAAAATATAGAAAATAATACGATGGTGATTACACTCGTAATAATGATGGCTTTGATGTTTTTTTCTTTTTCAAAAGACAGTTCCATAATCTACTTCTTGCGTAAAAATAAGCCTATTGTTGGCGGTATCCTTGAAAAAAACGTTAATTAATGAGTGATTTTTCAAAGCAAATACTATTTGCAACCCCTTGGTAAGGTCCGTAGTTTTCAATGATGGTGTAATTATTTTTTTTATAGAGTTCAATCGCTTCGAATTGTTTATTCCCCGTTTCTAAAACACATTTAGAAAAACCCAGTTCTTTGGTCCATGCTTCCAGTGCTTTAAGCATCATTGAGGCAATGCCCTTTCCTCTGTGTGAAGGCTGTACCCACATCCGTTTTACTTCCATTGCTGTTTCATCATACGCGCGAATTGCGCCACAGCCAACTGCAATATCCCCATCATATGCCACCAATGCATGTTTAATTTTATCCGTTTTATTAAACTGTGCATAAAACGCATGTTCGTCTCCATCCCTGATGGCTAAGTCTTTGTCTAATTCTTTAACCAGACTCTGAAAATGGGTATTGTCGGATTGGGTTTTTATTAATGTAATCATGTCAATGGTTGCATTGAAGATTGTACAACAAGTTGGAATACTTAAAGGTCTTTGTTTGAAATTACTTTAAAAAAATATCATACCCAAACCTTAGCAGGGTTGCGGTAACAATGAGCAAGAAAAAAATGCGAATGAATTGATTCCCTTTATAGATGGCAAGCTTAGCCCCAAGTATGCCACCTATCGCATTGCATACTGACATTGGCAAAGCAACAGACCAAAGAATACTGCCTTTTAGCAAAAAGAGGGTTATGGATCCTAAGTTGGTTGATAAATTGATCAACTTTGCATAAGTGCCGGCTTTTAAAAAATCGAACCCGAGCACACTAATGAAAGCCATGATAAAAAAACTTCCCGCACCAGGACCAATAAATCCATCATAAAAACCAATGATAAGACTGATGAAAATAATGTAACGGTATTGTTGTTGATTGGTCAATGTTTTGTTTACAGTTTGACCAAAGTTCTTTTTACTGTAAGTATAAATGGCTACGATGATGAGTACCACAAAAATCACTGGCTTCATGTATTGGTTACTTAATACCGATAATAATTGTGAGCCTGCAAAAGCCGCACTAAATGCTAATAAACACATGAGGCCAACTTGCGGCCAATGAACGGTTACTTTTTTTAAATACTGCCTCGCAGCAAATGCTGTTCCCGTAAATGCGGGAATTTTTAATGAGCCCATAACGGTGGCAACTGGAAACTGAGGCAAGAGCATAATGCCTGCTGGTAATTGAATGAGGCCGCCTCCGCCTACAATGGCGTCAACAAATCCTGCTAAAAAGGCAAACAAGCAAAGGAGGAGCATAGTGTTAACGTCCATTGAATGCTGGTTATTTTTTTAAAGTTAGGTTTGCAATGATCAATCCAATAATCACTGTAATGCCACTGTACAAATGAATAAGTGTCATTGATTCGCCCAATAATATTACTGCTTCTATTGTGCTAAAAATAGGAATTAAGTTGCCAAATAAAACTGTTCTGCCTGCGCCTAATTTACTGATGGCTAGGTTCCAACACCAAAATGCTATCACAGATGTACCAATCCCCAGATAGGCAATAGATGCTATTAACCCAGATGACCATTGAATACTTTGTGCTGACCATTGTTGCTCAATGACAAAAAACGGTAACAACATCATTGTGCCAAGTGAAAATATAATCAATAAGAAACTGAGTGCGCCAATGGCAGCGGGTTTTTGGCGTACAATAATATTGTAAATCGCAAAGGCAAACGCCCCTGCTAAAACCCATAAATCACCTTTGGAGAAATGGAATTGCCTTAAAATCTCCCAACGGCCTTTTGAAAGCAACAAGAGGATGCCCAGAATGCAAAGGGTCATCCCGATTATTCTAAATGGGCCTAATCGGTCTTTCAAAAAAATGACTGCCAAAATGGTTGCAAAAATAGGAGAGGATGTTGTGCCAATTAACGCCATATTGATGGCAGTTGTGTAATGCCCTGCAACGTAAACAAATGTGTTAAACAACGCAATCCCAGTAAGTGCAATAAAAAACAGCACTTTCCAATTTGCTTTGATGATGGGTAAATTGGCTTTGGTGGCTTTATAGGCAAATGGTAATAGCACAATCGCTGCTGTTGCCCATCTAAAAAATGCCAAACTGATTGGGCCAATGGCTGTGCTTACTTTTCTGGCAATAATAAAATTGCCAGACCATAAAACTGTTGCGGCTATCGCCAACAAAAATCCTTGGGCTGTATGATTGGTTTGTTTGGCTGACATTAGGGTAAAGGCGCTCCTGCAAATTGGTGGTTATAATCCCCCTTGATCCGCTCCATTGGTGGGTTAAAATAACCAAACTTTAAATTCGGGAATTCTTCTTGTATTAAATCCATCATTTGTTTAACACCTAATATATCTCCTGTTTCTGTTAATCCAATTTTACCCATATACCAGTCAGGATCAATATTGAAATTGCGCCATTGAATCATATTTAAATTTGTTTGGCTGATCAATTGTCTGAGTGCTTCATATTCTGCTTCACTATCTGTAATGCCAGGGAACACAAAGTAATTGATACTGGTCCAACCGCCATATTGATTCATCACTTTTAAACTGTCAATGATGTCTTCAAACTGATAATTATTTGGTCGGTAATAGGCTTCGTAAATATGTTTTTGTGCCGAGTTGGTACTCACGCGCATGCTGTTTAATCCAGCCTTGCAAAGTGCTTCAACGGCATCTGGTTTTGATCCATTGGTATTGATATTAATGCTGCCTCTTTGTGTATGTTTTCTGATTTCTATGATTGAGGTCTTTATGGTTTCCCACATCAACAATGGTTCGCCTTCGCAACCTTGCCCAAAACTGATAATGGGAAATGGGGCATTGATTAAATGGGGTACCGTAAATTCTACAATCTCTTCAGCCATCGGTTTAAAAGTCAACCGATCTTGTGTGCTCACAATGGTTTCCTCTTCTGGTTGAAATGAAATACAACCAATGCAATTGGCATTGCATGCGGGCGAAGTTGGAACGGGGCATTCCCATCTGCCTAATGAAAAATTTCTTGCAGCAGGGCAGTGATAAGTCATGCAACAATTGTCCATCAAATGCTTCACCAAACGATTGTTGGGATAAGCTTCTAATAAGTGTGCCGTACCCGCTTTCACTTTAGTATCATCAAAACCAGCAGCTTCTTGGCGAATGTCCTTTTCAATTCTTACAGCAGGGACGTAATGTTTTTCATTCATCCAACCAACCGCTGTATAGCAAAACAAGGGCAGGGTGGGAGCGTCTGGCATGGTTTCATATGCGGCTATAAATAAGCCTGTGTATGCGGGTGGAATAAATGCAGCTACAGCCCATCCCTTCTCACACAAGCGCATTTCGCCTGTATTTACATCAATGCCAATGCCTCTTCTGCCAGGGAGTTCATATAAATTGCCACCTTGTGGTAATTCAATCCATTGTTCAGATTCAACAGGAAATGCATCCCATCCTGCACGTCCAACGGCATAAAGCGAATCGTCTTCATAAATATTACCCTCACCGTCGGAGTACAATAAAAATGGTTTAACTAACATAAGCTGTTTTTTCTAATAATGCTTTTGCATAAGCATTGAATTCTTGTTCAATGTTGGTTGATGTATCTGCATCCAGTTCTTTTTGAATCAGTCGGTCATTTTTAAAATCAACCGTTAACAATCCATCTTTCAATACCACGTTATTTAACTGGTGCCAACCGTATCTTTTCTTTGGAAAAGTATTCAACACAATTTCTGTTTCATCAAAAGCAATTTCCTCAGGAAACTTGACTTGTTTTTCTAAAATGGACGCCAACAAATAAATCAAAGAAATCCAAAACCCATCTGGCATACTGTACCAACCCAATGCGGCAAAAAACAAACCCAGTCTATAAAATGGTTGACTGCCTTTTTTCTTTTGCCATGCACAGAAACCAAGCCATCCTAAAACGAGTGCCGCAAAAAGTGCTGAAGACAGATGCTTGCTCGTTTCATTCACGGCATCTCCAATTAATGCAATGCCTGCAATCAACAACATGATTTGACTTACAGTATCAACAGTTTGATGGTTTCGTTTTTTTAGTACGATGATATAGTCATAGGTTTTCATGATACCATTAAGTTACAAAGTCTCCATAATATTCTAGCACCAACATTACTGTCCCAATCTGTTTGGCCAACCCCAATTTCAACCAAATCAAAGCCAATTAAGCTTCTGCCGCTTTCTTTGATTCGTTTAAGTAAATACATGATTTCTTCACTTTCAAATCCTCCTGGTACAGGGGTGCCAGTATTGGGGCATAATTTTCGGTCTAGCCCGTCAATATCAAAACTGATGTAAACTTTCTCTGGTAAGTGTTGAATCATTTCATCAACAATGTTTTTCCAGGTCTGCCCTTCAAATAATCTTTCCTTAATATTTTTATCGAAATAAGTAATCACTCTAAACTGACTGTTGCAGATGTATTCCCACTCTTCCTCACAATAATCTCTTACCCCAACTTGCACGAGTTTGGTAATGGCTGGAATTTCATTTAAGGCATTATACATAATTGATGCATGCGAATACACAAAGTCTTCGTACTTCACCCTTAAATCGGCATGTGCATCAATTTGTATAATCCCAAATGCACCATGCTTTTCAGCCAAAGCTTTCATTAAGCCCAATGGGGTGCTATGATCCCCCCCTAATAATCCTACAATTTTATCTTGATCTAAAATGGCTTTGCTTTGTTCGTAAACCCAGTTATTTAAGTAAAGGCTGCCTTCATTGATTTCCTTCACACTTTTGCACATGAATTTGTTCTTAGCCAACTCTGCACCCTGCGCGATGTAGTCAATATATAGTTCAGCTTCTTTTCTTAGATAATCGCCTTTGAGTAATAGCTTTTTATCAATCTCTTTCATGAAGAACCCCTGCTTCCATCCTGCATTGCCATCAGTGTCTAATACATCTACCTGCATGCTGCTTTTAAATACATGTTCGGCAGCTCTTGCCGTGCCAGCTCCATAACTAACCGTTACTTCCCATGGAACTGGGAGTATGATCACTTTTGAGTCGGCTTCTGTAAAGGGAAGTCCAAAAATATTGTTGTTGGGATTGGCTACAGCATTCGGGTTAAAGCCAGATAAATCGGTCATGATAAGCGGTATTGAAAACGGGATGCAAGTTAGCTCCTTAATTGATATATCATCACAATTTTATAGGCTATCTGGGCTCATAATGCCGATTAAATGTATCAAAAAGCACGGAAAATGGTAAAAATGGCAAAAAATAGAGGCAGTATAGTGGGATAGAAGCGCTTAAATTGCCAGTAAACATCCAGCTGATTGTAATCAAAATTACCATTCCCCACTGAAGGATTTTGAACCAAATGGTTAATACAGGCTGGTTAAAACAAAGGGGTACAAACAATAACCACCAAAGCAAATTGTAATGGACATTTTGGTCTAATGCGAAATAACTGAGATTGAAACCAAACATGACGATGGTTGTAATCAAGCTCCATAATCTACTGGGAATAAAAAAGCCAATTAAAACGGTTGTACTGGCGACGATACTCATTATGGGCCTCCAGTCACTCTTAAACAGCCAAGTTGAAGGGTTGGGCACGCATTGATAAGGCAGTTGATGAAGCACCATTTGAATAACCATCACCATAAAAACTACACCATAAATGATTCTGGCTATGAACAAGCGAAAATCGGCATTGGTGGCAATATTCTTTTCGGCCATAATGGTTTGGTCCTTTGTTTGTGGAAAGTTCAAAATTTTAACAAGGCACAATTAACAACAATTCTTTCTACCTATTGTTTTTAAATTACCTTTGCGCCATAATACTAGCCATGAAAACTACTCATATTATTATTCTTGTTCTGATTGCTGTTGCCATTGCCATTATGGTTCAATACAGCGGGGATCTGACTACTTATGAAACCATTGCTTCAGCCAAAGAAAAACAAGGCAAATTTGTAAATTTAATTGCCAAACTAGATACTACACAGGCCATTGAATACGATGCGGTTAAAAATCCTAATTATTTAAGCTTTACAGCAGTAGATACTTTGGGTAATTCCATTAAAGTGGTGTATCACGATACCAAACCAACTGATATGGAAAAGAGTGAACGCATTGTACTAAAGGGTAAAGTGCAAAACAACCAATTTGAATGTGAGCATATACTTTTAAAATGCCCATCAAAATATAAGGATGATCCAAGCGCAATGCAAAAGCAATTGCAGACGTCTAATTAATTCAATGACCTTTTAGAAATATTTACATGAATTATATCGGTGAACATTTATTGCCTGGTCAAATTGGCCATTTTTTTGCCATCCTTAGTTTAGTTGCCTCTTTGTTGGCAACTTTTGCTTTTTTTAAAGCATCCAGTAAAGCTTTGCCAGAATTAAATAGGCCCTGGCTTATTTTGGCAAGATGGGCGTTCTTAGTTGAAACCATCAGCATCCTAGTTCTATTTGCTTGCTTGTATTATATTATTTCCAATCATTTGTTTGAGTACAAATATGCTTATACACATAGTGACCTGAGTTTGCAATTTGAGTATTTACTCAGTTGTTTTTGGGAGGGCCAAGAAGGTAGTTTCATGTTGTGGAGTTTTTGGCATTGTGTACTTGGTTGGATTTTGATCTGGAAGGCAGGTAAGTGGGAAGCATCAGTGATGACGGTTATCAGCTTTGCACAATTTTTTATGGCAACCATGTTATTGGGGATGTACTTTTTTGGTTCAAGAGTTGGCATCAGTCCTTTTGCGTTATTGCGCAATGAAATGGATGCCCCAATTTTTAGCCAACCAAACTATTTGGATTTTATTAAAGACGGTACAGGCCTAAATACTTTGTTGCAGAATTATTGGATGGTGATTCATCCGCCAATTTTATTTTTAGGGTTTGCTTCAACCATCGTGCCCTTTGCGTTTGCCATTGCAGGCTTGGCTAAAAAAGAACATGATTGGATTAAACCTGCTTTGCCATGGGCTTCATTTTCTGCAGCCGTTTTAGGAACCGGTATCATGATGGGTGGAGCTTGGGCTTATGAGAGCTTATCATTTGGCGGCTATTGGGCTTGGGATCCTGTGGAGAATGCTTCATTGGTGCCTTGGCTTACATTGGTAGCTGGTTTGCATACCAATCTGATTTATAAAAGCAGCGGCTATTCATTAAGGCCAACTTACTTTTTTTACATCATTAGTTTTGTCTTAATCCTCTATTCTTCTTTTTTAACAAAGAGTGGTATTCTTGGGGATACTTCTGTACATTCTTTTACCGATATGGGATTAAACACACAACTATTATTGTTTGTGTTGATCTTTTTTATTCCTGCGTTGGTATTGTATTTTATTCGCTACAAACATATCCCTTCTATTCAAAAAGAAGAAAGTACTTATAGCAGAGAGTTTTGGATGTTTATTGGTTCCTTGGTCTTGTTTTTATCTGGTATGGTGATCATTGCCAAAACATCTACACCTGTTTGGAATAAGTTATTTGGTACCAATATTGCGCCACCTCAGGATCCTGAATTTGCACATAACCAAATCCAAATTTTTGTAGCCATCATATTGGGGATTTTAACGGCCACAACACAATATTTAAAATACAAAGACACCCCAAGAGGACAGTTTTGGAAAAAGATCATGATCCCAACCATTGTAGCAGTTGCCATTTCTGCATCCATCAGCATTTGGGGGGATATTTCTTATACCAAAAAAGGTCCTGGCTTTTTGGCCGCCATTCATTTAGGCATTTTCGCGGCAGTGTATGCTGTTGTTGCCAACACAGCCTATTTGTGGTTGGGCATTAAAGGCAAAATCAAAGCTGCCGGACCTTCAGTCGCACATATTGGTTTTGGGCTAGTCTTATTAGGTATTTTAATTTCATCTGGTAAAAAAACAATCTTAAGTTGGAATACAACTGGTGTGACGCCACTGAGTGTAGAAAGCAAGGATGAGAAAGGGAATCCAGCAGGCGATCCTGCTGAGAACCTGACGTTGTTTAAAGCGGTTGCTACAGATATGGGAAGGTATATGGTTACTTATACCATGGATACCACCAACCCAAGGGATCGCAAGCGATATTTTGAAATTGACTTTAAAGCCAAAGAAGGGGGCGAACAGTTTAAGTTGTACCCAGATGTAATTAAGAATAATAAAGGGATGGAAGGGTTTGCAGCGAACCCTGCAGCCAAACATTACTGGCATAAAGATATTTTTGTTTACATCACGTCGTTCCAAGAAAACAAAGCAGCGGATACAGTAAGTTTTAAAAATAGAACTGTCAAGGTAAATGATACCTTGTTTTATGGAAATGGAATGATGATTTTGAATAAAGTAGCGGTGAATCCTTCCGAGCTAAAAGCTAAATACAGTAAAGACGAAACGGCTTTATTTTTAGACATGACCATCATTTCTAAAGAAGGCAAACAATACCGTGCATACCCTGGCATAGCTTTAAAAGGCGCTGAGCTTAGGTCTTTGCCCGACAGTGTTGTATCGCAAAGCTTGGTATTGAAGTTTAACAAAGTAATTGATCAAGCAGAAGGCAAACTTGAAATAGGGGTTAAAGAAAGTGGCAATATCACCGATTTAATTACACTAAAAGTGTACGAGTTTCCAATGATTAATTTATTGTGGTTGGGCATTGTCATCATGGTCATTGGCTTTGTGATGTCAATTATTCAACGTGTTAAACAAATTCAAAAGTCTTTATAAGGCATTCGGCAGCGTAGGTTACTTTTTTAGTGTCATGGTATTAATATTAGTCATATTTGACTAAATTGAATGAGCTTGAAACCTAAGTTGTTACATATCATCTGTTTTTTTGCATTGCTGTTATTGGCTATTGCACCCATTCATGCTCAAGAAAGGGGGGTAAATGACACCATGCGAGTGAATGCCTATATCACGCCCGAAGGGGATACTATTGGTGAATCTTGGTTACCAAATGTCATGGTCATTGGAAAATTAACCCCAGCGGGTAGAAAATATTGGGCTGAATGGACCAGGTTAAGGAATGCCGTATATGTAACCTATCCTTATGCAAAAGCAGCTTCCAGAATTATGAACGATATTAATCTGCAGTTGGTTAATGTAACTGATAAAAAACAACGCAGGCAAATTATTCGTTCCCGAGAAAAGGAAATGAAAAAACAATTCACGGATCAATTGACGCGCTTATCTGTTTATCAGGGTAGAGTTTTAATGAAATTGATTAACCGTGAAACTGGCAATAATTGTTACGAAATCATTGATGAATACAAAGGTTTTATGACAGCAGCTTTTTGGCAAACCGTTGCCGTATTATTTGGCAGCAATCTTAAACAGGCTTATGATCCTGCCAATAAAGATGCCGACATGGAAAAAATTGTTAGAGACGTTGCAAAAATGTATGGCTATCCAGGGTAAACATATTTTTCTAGATAGTCTTTGAACAGTTCTCTAGAAATCATGGTTGCGCCCAAACTGGCTAAGTGGTCGGTGTACACCTGACAATCAATTAATACCACACCCTCTTTTTTTAATTGTTGCACCCAATGGATGAATGCAAATTTGCTTGCATTTGAGACCACACTAAACATACTTTCCCCAAAGAATAGTTTGCCCATTCTGATGCCATACAATCCACCAACCAATTGATTATTCTGCCAGGCTTCGGCAGACCATGCAAGGCCCATTTGATGCAATTCAATGTATGCTGATTCCATCGCATCGGTAATCCAAGTGCCATCCTGACCAACCCTTGATTGAATCTTACATTGGTGAATCACTTCGGCAAAAGCTGAATTGATTTTAAATTCGAATACATTTTTTTTCAACACTTGCTTCATGCTTTTGCTAATGATTAAATCATCAGGCCACAAAACAAATCTTGGATCCGGACTCCACCATAAAGGGGTGTCGCCATCATACCATGGAAAAATGCCTTGTTGATAAGCTAATATTAAACGATTAATCGACAAGTCGCCACCAATGGCCAATAAGCCATCTTCCATAGCATCTTCAATAGGAGGGAACCAAATCTTTGCAGAGAGTATATGCATTAATGGTTTTGTTCAACAGTGGCACCAATGCCCCTGTCTGTAATGCTGTTGCACATGGGTTTCAACGTATCGTAGTCTCCTTTTTTAACGGCATATTTGCCTTTGTGGTGCACAAATAAAGCACATTGTTCAGCTTGTTCTAAACTGTGTCCACAAACTTCCATTAAGGTTTCAATGACCCATTCAAATGTGTTGACTTCGTCGTTCCACACAACCAAGCTGTACGAATCAGCAATTTCAGTAGCTGTATCGGTATCAGTTAATTCCCATGTTTGGGGATTGTTTGAAAAATAGAATGCGGACATGCTGTAAAATTATGGAATAGCTGCTTATTTAAAAAAAAATGCCTTTTTGGGATTAAAAAAGCATATTTTTTTTGGGGGATTTAAACTGAGCCCCTATTTTTGCACTCCCAAACAATAAGGGAGCATAGCTCAGTTGGTTTAGAGCATCTGCCTTACAAGCAGAGGGTCCGCGGTTCGAACCCGTGTGCTCCCACAGAGGCCTCGATTTTTCGAGGCCTTTTTTATTACCACTAGTGCATTGATTAACGCAGTTGTTGAAAACACTTTTATGCTGACACCAATATTTCGGTAAATTGAGGTACTTCAATAAGTGCCAATGAAACGCGTGCTGATTACAGGTATTTTTTTATCTATTGTTTTCCCAATGATTGGTCAAACATTTCAACCAGCCAACAAAAGCGCAAGCCCATTAACCGCTAAGCTGTATAATAATTTGTTTAAAGCATTGCCCGAAGGTATTTTGTTTGGCCATCAAGACGATTTGGCTTATGGATTAGGCTGGGAATATATTCCCGGTAAAAGTTGTGTGCAAGATGCAGTGGGTGAATATCCTGCGATGTATGGCTGGGAGTTAGGCGACCTTGAATTAGATGCAGTTTTTAATTTAGACAGTGTGCCCTTTCAAATGATGAAAGCATATATCAGAGAGGGTTATGAACGAAATGGGGTGATCACCATTAGTTGGCATGCCAATAATCCAGTTACTGGAAAAAATGCCTGGGATATTTCTGGGAATGCTGTAGCCGCTATTATTCCTGGTGGCGAAAAACATCAGCTCTATAAAACATGGTTAGATAAGGTTGCTAATTTTATGTTAGACTTAAAGGACAGTAAGGGCGATTTTATTCCAGTCATTTTTAGACCTTTTCACGAGTTTACTGGCAATTGGTTTTGGTGGTGCCAAAATGTTTGCACACCTGCTGAATACCAAGCACTATGGAAATTCACTTTTGACTATTTAACCAATACCAAACAAGTGCATCATTTATTGTATGCCTATAATCCAGAAAAATTTGAATCAGCTGGGCAATACATGTTGTACTATCCAGGAGATGATTATGTAGACATCATGAGCTTTGATTTTTATCAATACGGAGATCCATCCAATAACAGTGATTTTGAAAATACCTTAAACAAACGATTGGGCATCTTAACAGAACTGGCCAAAAAACATCAAAAATTGCCTGCACTCGCAGAAACAGGTTTCATGAATATTCCTTATCCAGAGTGGTTTACCAAGAAGTTAATGAAAGGCATTGGCAACCACCAAATATCTTATATTCATTTGTGGAGAGATGGGGGCTTGGTAAATGGATCTGGTCAACATCGTTTTGCGCCCTCTCAGGATCATTTTATACCTGTTGGAAGAGACCCTTCTTTCATGGACTTTTATAAATTGTATATTTCCAATAAATTCATTTTTGGAAACAAGGTTCGCGATTTAAAATTGTATCAATAATTCAACATGAACAAATTATCTCAATTATTAGAAGCGCTTAAAACATATATACCTCAAGGGGCAGTAGTCAATGAAACCGTTTCAGCATCTAGCATAGGTTGGCATATCGACCATAGTTTGTTGGTGATCTCTCAAATTATTAAAGCCATGGAGGCATCAGATCCAGCAGAATACCAATTTCAATTGAATATGAAGCGCATTCTTGCATTTACGCTGAATCGTTTTCCAAGAGGTGCAGCGAAAGCTCCTAAAGCGGTTAAACCGGTAGATACATTTGACGCAGCTAAAACTATATTGGCTTTTGATGCCATCAATAGTCGACTTAAAGTGCTCGCATCTTTACAACCCAATCAATTCTTTTTGCATCCATTTTTTGGGAAGTTGAATCAAAAAGCCGCCATCAAAATGATGGGCATACATACAGACCACCATTTAAGAATCATCAAAGACATCCTTCAAAAACAAGCATAGTACAGAACTATTCTTTGTACCTTTGAAAGAAAAAATGATCGCAGCCAAAGGATACGGAGCACTAAGTAAAGACAGTCATATCGCTCCACTTGAATTTAATCGCAGAGCCATTGAACCATCGGATGTATTAATTGACATCATGTACTGCGGTATTTGTCATTCTGATATTCATACAGCTAGGGGCGAATGGGGGCCTGCGATATATCCCGTTGTACCTGGCCATGAAATCGTTGGAAAAGTGATTCAGGTAGGCAGTGCTGTAACGCGCTTTAAAGTAGGTGATATAGCAGGGGTTGGTGTATTTGTTGATTCATGTAGAACTTGTTCGCCATGTAAAAAAGGATTAGAACAATATTGTGAAGGAGGCATGGTGCCAACATACAATGGCTATTATAAAGACAAAGTGACCCCTACTTATGGAGGCTATTCTAATTGTTATGTAATTGATGAGCAATACACATTACGCATTCCACAGCAACACAATTTAGCTGGCGTAGCTCCCTTATTATGTGCAGGGATTACCACCTATTCACCACTTAAATATGCGGGGGTAGGTAAGGGCCACAAAGTGGCAGTATTAGGCTTAGGTGGATTGGGGCATATGGCCGTAAAATTTGCTGCATCTTTTGGTGCAGAAGTAACCATGTTAAGTACTTCCCCTTCAAAAGAAGCTGATGCCAAAAGATTGGGTGCACATCATTTTGCACTTTCTACAGACCCAGCACAAATGAAAGCTTTGAAAGGGCAATTCGATTTTATATTAAATACCGTGGCAGCTGCGCATGATATCAATCAGTTCTTAGATTTATTGACTTTGGAAGGCAAAATGATTCTTGTAGGCATTCCTCCAGAGCACAGTGCGTATAGTGCAGCCAAATTGATTTCAAAAAGAAGAACCATTATGGGCTCTATGATTGGCGGTATTGCTGAAACCCAAGAAATGTTAGACTATTGTGCAGCGCATGATATCTTTTCAGATATAGAATTAATTAGTGTTCACGACATTAATCAAGCATATGAACGCGTGATTAAATCTGATGTGAAGTACAGATTTGTGATTGATATGACAACGCTTTAGTGGTCTATTTCTACAATCAATTCTACTTCAACAGCCATATTAAAGGGAAGCGTGTTGGTGCCTATTGCAGATCTGGCATGTTTCCCTTTTTCACCTAATGCAAGCACCATTAAATCTGAAAAACCATTCATGACTTTTGGTTGATCATAAAAGTCTGCACTGCTGTTAACAAAGCCCAATACTTTGACCACTCTTTTTATTTTAGACAAATCCCCCAACGCCTGTTTTAGTACTGCCAATTGATTGATGGCCGTAAGTTTAGCAGCAGCATAACCTTCTTCTATACTGAGATTTAAACCCAATTTTCCGGTGATGTATTGTCCATTTTGATTTGATGGGCCTTTGCCAGACAGAAACAACCAATTGCCTGATTGAACAAAATTTACATAATTGGCTACTGGCGTGCTAATTGTTGGTAACACAATGCCAGCAGCTGCCAACTTTTCTTCAGGTGTCTGTGCTTTGACCGTATTGACCATTAATAAACTTAGCACAATAAAAAAATATTTCATAGTTGATTGTTTCTTGCTCTTGCAGTGACCAAAACTTTTAGCGTCAATATGTCTTTTTCCCAACTGTAAAAGGGTTGATTCATGCATTAAATTTAATGCTTGCCAAACATTTTTTCACCAGCGGTCACAGCAAATGGTAAAATATTTTGAGGTGGTGGGATAGGGCAGGTAGCAAATGGTGTAAAGACACAGGGTGGATTATATGCTTTATTAAAGTCAATACTAAAATTAGCGGACTCGGCTTCTGATTTAGGAATGTATAAAAAGCGACCAGCTGCATAAGTCGTATTTCCCGAAGTTGCATCACCCATCACGATCAACAAATGATCGCCTTCTGAAATAGCATCTAAAGTGTAAAACTGTCCATTGTATTCAAACCTAATTTTACCTGCCAATTCTGTTGGATTGTCTTGACCCAGTGCATTTTTGATGATGATTTGTTGTTTGATTACTGGTCTAATAAAATTGGCCTTGAATCGCCAACTGCTGTCAGTATCAAAGTATGCAATACCTGGGAATGATTGAAGCAACGGCGCTTTTAAATGCCTTAATCTTACACCTAGCTTTTCGGCTCTTTTAATGATGGTGAAACGCAACTGTTGATGGTCTACAACCGCAGCATTTTCTTTTCCACTAAAAATTAATGTTTTTCCATTGATGGGTTTGCCGTTTACTGTAAAGTGCAGACCTTTTTGCGGCATCAACCAAACACTGTCTCCTGAACGGATTAATCCACCTGCTTGGGCTGCAATGGTTCCTGATGGAAAAATGACATTGTTTTGAAGCCCTGCTCCAAAACGATTGTTCCCCTCGTTTAACCAAAGCAATCCGATCAAATTTAACCAACCATCTTCTGCTTTTAATGCACGTACCCTGGCTCTTTTCCAATCTTCAATTTGATCCTTGTAAGTCTTGTTGAGCAAAGCGGCAGCATGCCTATTAAAACTGTCTATAAACGCTTGATGATAAGCCCCAGTTGCAGGACCTGCAAATCCTGTATGAATTGCTTTGATCTGTCTATCTGCGCCAATAAAAAGGGTCGTTGGAAAACCTGCAAAATTCTTCAGTTGTGGGAATGTTTTCAAAACACTTTCACCATTGGCTAACCCACCAAGCACTTGTTCGTAAGTGATGCCAAATTTTTCTCTAAACCGTTGCATGGTCTTCTGTGCATAAGACAATTGTTGATTGATTTCAAATTGAGCAGTAATGACTTCAATACCTTTGTCTTTATTTTGTTGATACCAATTGGATAAAAATTTAGCTTCATCGGCACAATTTGGACACCATGTTCCACCGATGGTTAAAATTACTGGCTTGTTGAAGTATTGATCATTGTCTAATGATATAAGTTGTCCCTTGCTATTGGGTAAACTAAACTGCATTAAAGCAGTTGGATTGTTTAGTTGCGTGATGGTAGTTGGATTGGGTAGGACCGCTGCATCATTCGGATACGCTCTAATTAATTGTACCGATTTTAATCCTTGTTGAACACCCGTAATGCTGCCGTCTGCGTCAATTTTACCCGTAAACATTAAAGGTGAGTAGCCAATAAACAATGAAAATTTAAATGCATTCCCTTGTATTCGACCAAAGGAATATCTTGAATCTCCACTGGCTCTTAAAAAAGTGACTCCACCTGTATTGCCATTCTGATTAAATAAACCAATTGCTTTAACTTGTTTGCCAGAATCATTGGTAAATACTACTTGGTACTTGCCTGCAATTTGTTTGGGTGTTAAACTGTCATTCCAAATAAATCTTTCAGCATTATGTTGTTCTACTTGAATGGGATAAACGTCTTCACCAGAAGACTGTCTCCGCCAAACACCTTTTAAAATTTTTTGTTTCGATATACCAATGGTCATCACACGGTCAAACTGATTGATCCAAATTTGCAAACTGTCTTTTACTTGAACCATCGGCCCAGCAAAATATTCTTCTGAACCGTTTAAAAAATGAACCACCCATTTTCCTGCTGAATCGGTTTTTACCGAAAAATTAAAGGGTATTTCTTCTCCATTATATAATGGGAAACTGCCGCGCCAAATGCCCACAGGGTTTAATGACTGTTGTGCATGACTCACTAAAACAAACATGAATAAAACCAAGGACAAGAGGGCTGAACGCATAAAAGTCTATAAAATTAGTAGACAAATGTGAGAAAAGCAATTTAATTTAATTGCAGAGCCGGTAAACGATAATGTTGGCTATCGTAAACAAACAATTCTTCAATGGTGTAGGTCCAATATTTATAGAGTGGGGTTTTTACTAAATATTGATCAGCAGCTTCTTTGGTATCAGTATTCATGGTGATCCAACAAGTTTGAGATTCCATGCTCACTGCATAACTGTCAATAATGCCCTTATTCATTAAGAAATTAATATAAGTCCGATGCGCTGGAACAAGCGGCATGAATTCGTCATCCATTTTAAAGTGAATAATTGCCTGAAATTTCTTCATAAAGGTTGGTTTACTGTAGCATTAAGTTACAAGTTTTGTGCTGCAATTGAAATAATGGCAATTTGTCTTTAATTTGTCCTTTTGTCAAATCAAAGACCATGATTAAAACCATTTTGCTGCTTGTTTTGTCGAATATCTTGATGGTTATGTCAACTAAAGCTTAAAAGTAAACATCCTCAAACATGGTTAAAGCAATAGGCTGATCGGGCAGCATTACAATCGCAATGACATTGAATTGAATTGATCTGAATTGTGGATGTTTAAATTGATATACACTCGCAGCTAATCGAAGTCGTTTCATTTTTATCTTATTGATGCTTTCTTCTGGGTAACCAAAAGCCAATGATCGTCTGGTTTTGACTTCTACAAAGATCAACTGATGGTTTTTTGAAGCAATGATATCTATTTCTAGATGTTTGCTTCGCCAATTTCTTTCGAGAATATTAAATCCATTTTTCTGCAAGAATTCAACAGCCAAATTTTCGCCAATATTGCCCGTTTCAAAGTGATTCTTTTTCATTTGGTACAAGATATTGCCCAAAATCTCGTTAGTATCAAGAATAAATACTTGAATATGCAGCAGAACGAACGGTTTTACAAATTGAAAGGCGTCATTCAACATTATGCCTGGGGTGGCCATCGCTTCATTCCTGAATTGGTTGGTGTATCAGCCAGCTCAACAGAGCCATCCGCTGAATATTGGATGGGTGCGCATCCTTCAGCACCTTCTCAAATAATGGTTGATCAGCATTGGGTGGCGTTAAACCAACTCATTATGGCCAATCCATCCGATACCATTAACCAAGCGGTTATGGAACGATTTGGCGAATTGCCTTATTTGTTCAAAGTATTGGATGTAAAAGACATGTTGTCTATTCAAGTGCATCCTACAAAAGCGTCGGCTGAAGCAGGGTTTGATGCGGAGAATTTGGCTGGCATTCCTATCAATGCGCCATACCGAAACTACAAAGACCGCAATCACAAGCCGGAAGTCATGGTGGCTTTAAGTGAGTTTTGGTTATTGCATGGATTTAAAAGTAAAGAAGCCTTAGAAGACATACTGCGCAATACCCCTGAACTAAAGATTCTCTTGCCTTTATTTAAACAAGAAGGCATTAAAGGGTTATATCAGTTTGTGATGGAAATGGAACAGGCTGATGTCAATAATATGTTGACCCCTTTGGTAAAACGAGCGATTAGGCAAAAAAACGAAGGCTTGATTGATCAAACCGATCCAGGATGGTGGGCAGCTAAACTTTATGAAACAACTGGCATAACAGAAGTCATTGATCGTGGTATATTTTCTATTTATTTTTTCAATATTGTGAAAGCCAACCAAGGGGAAGCTGTGTTTCAAAAAGCAGGTGTACCACATGCTTATTTAGAGGGGCAGAATATTGAATTAATGGCCAATAGTGACAATGTGTTAAGAGGTGGATTAACGCCCAAGCATGTGGATGTACCAGAGCTTATGAAACATACGCTATTTGAAGAAGTAGTACCTGATATCATGAAGGGAGTGCCAGGTAGTGGGGGAGAGTTGGTGTTCCCTTGTCCGGTTCCAGACTTTGGACTGAGTAAAATAGACTTAACAACTGGTGCAGCATATCAAGCTTCCAGTTATTCTTTAGAAATATTGATTGTAACAGAAGGGTCGGTTTTGTTGAATCAATCCATGGTTTTAAAGAAAGGAGATTCAGCAGCCATCTTAGCCAATAGTGCGTATACACTCACTGCAACAGGTGCTGCCACGATTTTTAAAGCTTTTGTGCCAACATTGTAAGGATTATTCACATTATGGGTAAAAATGAACCCGTTACTATCATTATTAAACTTATTTTTGTTGTGAAATAGAAAGCAATGAAACTGAATAAACAATTTATCCTCTCTTTAGCACTAATGGTATTTGCATCGGCCATTTATAGAGTATTCCCTAATAGACCAATCGGATTTGCACCTCAATTAGCCATGGCCATTTTTGCGGGATCGTTGTAAAAAAAAAAAAAAAAAATGGCTTTTTTAATGCCATTATTATCAATGTTTATTTCTGATGGTTTATACCAATTATTATACATCAATGGGTTATCAGATATTTCAGGTTTCTATAGTGGACAATGGAAAAACTATGCATTAATTGTAGGATTAACCAGCATAGGATTTTTGGTGAATCCACGTAAAATTGCTGCAATTGCAGGGGCATCTTTAGCTACCCCGACCATTTACTTTATTTTATCCAACGGAATGGTTTGGCTTGGCGGCGGTGGCTGGCATAGACCTAAAACCATGGAAGGATTGATGATGACTTATGCGGATGGTTTGCCATTTTATCCCAACAGCATTTATGCAACCATCTTGTTCAGCGCCGTATTTTTTGGATCTTGGTTTTTGGTAAATCGCAAATCAAGCGATTTCAATATGGCTTAAGCGTTTTCAGTTTCATACACTGTATCAATCAATAAATGCGTCCCGTCTGCAGCAGCGGTTGCCAACTCATCGCAGCGGTTGTTCATGGCATTATCTGCATGACCCTTTACCCATACAAATCGTATGTGAAATTGCTTAGCCAATTCATTGTACTTTAACCACAAGTCTTTATTTTTTTTACCGCCTTTAAAATTGGTTTTGATCCAATTTTGTAACCAGCCTTTTTGAACACTGTCTACTATGTATTTACTGTCTGTGTAGATGGTCACCGAAATGCCTGTTTTGGTTAAGGATTGCAACGCCACAATAACCGCCATTAATTCCATTCGATTATTGGTGGTTAGTCGATACCCTGCTGATAATTCTTTTTTTTTCTGGCCCCAGATTAACACAATGCCATATCCGCCACGACCCGGATTTCCCCTGGCTGCGCCATCAGTATAAATCAATAATTGGTGAGACATGGGCACGAAATAAATACATTTTGTGCATTATACCTGAAACACGCCAGTATTGAAATGATCAATATGTGGATTATGATTGGCAGCTCTTATACTTTCTGCAATCAATTGTCTTGTTTTTCCTGGATCAATGATTTCATCAACCCATAATCTTGCTGCAGCGTAATAAGGGGTTGTTTGTTGAAAGTATCGGTCTTTGATGGTGTCTAATAATGTTTTCTCTTCTTCTGGTGTAACAGCTCGCCCTTTTGATTTCATGGTGGCTACTTGTATTTGGGCTAAGGTTTTAGCAGCTTGGTCTCCACCCATCACTGCAATTTTTGCAGATGGCCATGCGAAAATAAATCTTGGGTCATAAGCTTTACCACACATGGCATAATTGCCTGCACCATAACTGTTGCCAATTACTATGGTAATTTTAGGGACCACTGAATTGGCTACCGCATTCACCAATTTAGCGCCATCTTTAATGATGCCACTGTGCTCGCTTCTACTACCAACCATAAATCCAGTTACGTCTTGTAAAAAAACCAAGGGGATTTTTTTCTGGTTGCAATTCATGATAAATCTCGCGGCTTTGTCTGCACTATCATTGTAGATGACGCCACCTATTTGCATTTCACCTTTCTTGCTTTTACAAACCAATCGTTGATTGGCCACAATGCCAACTGACCAACCTTCAATGCGCGCATAACCACATAAAATGGTTTTGCCATAGTCTTGTTTAAATTGATCAAACGCACTGTTGTCTACAATGCGTTCAATGATCTCCAGCATATCATAAGGCTTGAGATTGCCTTCTGGAATAATACTGTAAATATCCGCAGGATCCTTAATAGGGGCAGCAGGGGTGATCCGATCAAAACCTGCTTTTTCTGGGGCACCTATTTTGCCAATAATTTTTTTGATATGATCAAGGCATTCATGTTCCGTCTTAAATTTATAATCAGCTATGCCACTGATTTCTGTATGGGTTACAGCACCACCTAAGGTTTCGTTATCAATATCTTCTCCAATAGCCGCTTTCACTAAATATGATCCCGCTAAAAAAATACTGCCATTGCCTTCTACCATTAAGGTTTCATCACTCATTATGGGCAAATAGGCACCACCTGCCACACATGCACCCATCACAGCAGCAATTTGTGTAATGCCCATAGCACTCATTCTGGCATTGTTTCTAAAGACTCTACCAAAATGTTCCTTGTCTGGAAAAATTTCATCTTGCATGGGTAAATACACCCCTGCACTGTCAACCAAATAAATGATGGGCAGTTTATTTTCCATGGCAATTTCTTGCATCCTTAAATTTTTCTTTCCAGTGATAGGAAACCAAGCGCCTGCTTTTACAGTTTGATCATTGGCCACAATCACACATTGTCTGCCACTGATATAACCTAGGCCTGCTACAGTACCCCCTGCAGGACAACCACCTTCATCCTCATACATCCCATAACCTGCAAATGCACCTATTTCAACAAATGGTTGATCTTGATCACATAAATAGCTGATTCTTTCTCTAGCCGTTAATTTGTTGCGCTCTTTTTGCTTGTCTATGGATTTTTTCCCCCCACCTAATGCTATTTTTTCAAAGCGTTGTTTCATTTCGCTGAGCATCAGTTTCATCCAGTCTTCATTACGGTTTTGATCTAAATTCATATACGAACAATTGTTAGTTTACAAATATAAGTGTACTTTAACTATATTTAAGATATGACTTACGACTTTATCATTATTGGGGCAGGTTCTGCAGGTTCTGTGTTGGCTTACAGGTTATCAGAAAATCCGGAAAACAAAGTATTATTAATTGAAGCAGGAGGGCCTGATACCAAAACGGCTATCCATATACCAGGTGCTTATGGCGAATTACACAGAACAGACGTGGATTGGCAATTTTGGGGGGTGCCACAACCTGCCTTACAAAATAGAAAATTATATATTCCAAGAGGGAAAACTTTGGGAGGCAGTAGTTCAACCAATGCCATGGCATATGTAAGAGGCAATAAAGCTGATTTTGATGAGTGGGAAGCCTTAGGGAATTCTGGGTGGTCCTATGAGGCCATTTTGCCTTATTTCAAGAAATCAGAAATGAATGAAAATATTGAATCTGACTATCATGGGCAAGAAGGCCCCATGCATATCAGTTATTCAAAGCAACCAAGTGAATTTGCAGAAGCATTTGTAAGAGCAGCGGCTGAAACTGGTATTCCTGAAAATGGGGACTATAATGGGCAAGACCAAATTGGGGCCCATTTACTGCAATTCAATATCAAAAAAAACAAACGATTTAGTGCAGCAGATGCTTTTTTAAGGCCTGCAATGAAACGAAAAAATTTAACCGTTAAAACGAATGCCAGGGTAAAAAGAATTTTGATTGAAAATGGAAAAGCAGTAGGTGTAGAAGTGGCGTCATCTTATGCCAAGTCTGAACGGATCAATTGTAATAAGGAAGTATTGCTTTCTGCTGGGGCCATTCAATCACCGCAATTGTTGATGTTATCAGGCATTGGCGATCCAAATGAATTAAAACGAGTAGGTATTGATGTTTTGGTGTCTTTGCCTGGCGTGGGTAAAAATTTGCAAGATCATTTTTGGAGTGGCGTAACTGTTGAAACCAATATTCCTTCTGCCAATGCATTGCTAAAACCTTGGAATAAAACAAAAGCCATATTACAACATTTACTGTTTAAAAAAGGCCCTTTAGGAAATAGCCCACTAGAGGCAAATGCCTTTATTCAATTAGATAAAGAGGCCACTCGACCAGATATTCAATACCATTTTGCACCAATAGGGGTAGCCCAAGATTATTCAACGGATATCTACGATTTAAAGACTTTTCCATTTACCAATGGCATGTCAATCATGTCCATTTTATTGCATCCAGAAAGTAGGGGTTCGGTGGGATTAAAATCGGCGAATCCATTTGATCAAACCTTAATCAATCACCAAGCACTCAGTGCAGAAAAAGATCGCCAGTTATTATTAAGTGCTTTGAAAAAGTCAATGACCATTTTTTCTGCCCCATCTTTGGCAGCATATTCAAATGGTTCTCCATTCTTTCCTGCAATGGATGCCAGCGATGAAACATTGATGCAACATATCGCAACAACATTGGAAACCTTGTATCATCCAGTTGGTACTTGTAAAATGGGTACAGATGTAATGGCAGTTACCGATGCCAGTTTACAGGTTAAAAAAGTAAAAGGTTTGCGTGTAGTAGATGCTTCCATCATGCCAACTATTGTGTCAGGGAATACCAATGCCGCAACCATTATGATTGCTGAAAAAGCTGCAGAAATGATTCTTTCAGGCATTTAAAGTGTCTTTGTTACACATTGTTTACTATTTTAGCTCCATAAATCTTGACCATTGGCTACTACAAAAAAAACGATTGCTGCAGAAGACAAAGTGCTTGCTGTAGATCAAACTACCAAAGCTGTAAAAGCCGCTTCAAAAACAAAAGCACCTAAAGCAGCTGCTGAAGCTAAGCCAGTTAAAAAAACGGCAACTAAAAAAGCAGCCACCAAAGCTGCAGCACCTAAAAAAACAGCGGTCAAAAAAACAGCTGATAAAGCAAATACTAGCCGAAAAAAATTGGCTAAAGATGCCAATGATCACATTCAATTGCATTTTCAAATTCGGTACCATACTTCGTTTGGTCAAAATTTATATTTAACTGGGAACCACGTTTTATTGGGCAATGGTGATATAGCAAATGCTATTCCCATGCAATATTTAAATGAACAGGCTTGGACAGTTTCTATACCATGGCCTAAATCGGCTTCAACTGTACCCGTACAATACAACTATGTTTTGGTGAATCAAGATGGTTCTGTGGTGGTTGATTGGGGGTCAGACAAGCATATTCCATTTAGTCAAACCGAGGCTTCTGATATACAACTGATTGATACTTGGAATCATGCAGGCTATTTTGAAAATGCTTTTTATACAGAAGCTTTTCAGCATGTTTTGTTAAAAGGGCAGCAAACCCATCATGTTACAAAACCAGTTAAATCAGCCACACATTTGTTGAAGGTCAAAAGTCCGTTATTGGAAAAAGGGCAAGTCATTTGTGTGTCTGGATCCTTTGATTTAGCCAATCATTGGTCAACTGATCATTTGATTCTTTTAAATAAAGACGCCGCATCACCCTATTTTGAGATCAGCTTAGATTTAAGCAAAGAACAATTTCCCATTGCGTATAAATATGGGATTTATGATTTGAATACGAAGCAATTGGTACAGTTTGAATCGGGCGATAATCGCGTATTACACCAAAGCCCAACCAATCACCAATTGACCATTGTGAATGATGGGTTTACCTATCTGCCCAATCAATCTTGGAAGGGAGCAGGTGTTGCGATTCCGGTTTTCAGTTTGCGAACTGAATCTAGTTTTGGTGTGGGTGAATTTTCAGACCTAATGCAGTTGGTCAATTGGGCAGCACGTGTAGGCATCAAAATGATTCAGTTATTGCCTGTTAATGATACAACAGCCACTAATACTGAAAAAGATTCTTATCCTTATGCAGCAATCTCTGCATTTGCGTTGCATCCATTATACCTTAATTTGACAAGATTAGCGGGCACTTCACATGCAAAACAATTGCAACAATTAGAAAAAGAAAGGGGTCAATTAAATGCGCATAAAACAGTTGATTATGCTGCAGTTATTCAAGCCAAATTAAGTTTTGCAAAAAAAGTGTACAAGACAGATGAAAAAACCTTATTAGCCTCACCAGCATTTTTAGATTTCTTTGAAGCCAATAAACATTGGCTTGAATCTTATGCGGTGTTCTGTTATTTAAGAGATGCATATGGCACGGTTGAATT
>JAIXYL010000184.1 GCA_027490265.1 Sediminibacterium sp. | reverse complement strand
AATAATCAAGAGGAAAATGCCTTACAGACAAATCTGGAAGCGGCAGAAGAAATGGCTAGACAATTAAGGCTAAGAGATATTGGTGGCATTATTGTGGTTGACTTTATTGACATGAAGCTGCCTGATAATAAGCGAAAGCTACAGGAAGCCATGGAAGGATTTATGAAATCTGATAGAGCCAAGCACTCTGTATTACCGATTTCTAAGTTTGGGTTAATGCAAATTACCCGTCAACGCATGCGACCAGAGGTGAATATAAATACCGCTGAGGTTTGCCCGGTTTGTAAAGGATCTGGAAAAATAAGTTCTACTTTATTATTAGAAGATGAGATTGAAAAGCGTTTGTATTATTTAACGTCTCACGCGCATAAAAATCTAACATTGGTAGTTAACCCAATCGTTTATTCGCATTTAACCAAGGGATTGTTCTTTAGTTCTATTATCAGAAAATGGAACAAGAAATTTAAAACCAAGATTAGCATCAAAGCCAATAACAACTATCATATTGTTGAATTCAGGTTCTTTAATGAACACGAAGAAGAAATCAAATTATAAAATCAACATTTACACTTTCTTAAAAAAATAAAACCCCGGTTCATTAAAATGACCGGGGTTTTTTATAGTGGCAAACAATTAATAGCCTGCGTTCTGCACTAAGTTTTTGTTTACATCAGTTTCTCTTCTTGGAATTGGTAAGATTAACTTAGCATCGTTCCAAGCAAGCGTACCTACTGAGGTTTGTAAACGCTTAGCTTCAATTAAAGTATGGCCTTCAAAAGCCAATTCGAAAGATCTTTCTTTGGTAATATCCGCCAAAGTAACAGTTGCCAAAGAAGGCAAGCCAACTCTGTTGCGAATTCTGTTAACATCCGCTAAAGGTGTTGCACCTATGCTTGTACCCAAGCGCTGATTAGCTTCAGCACGGGTTAAGAACATTTCTGCCAAGCGAATGATGCATACATCACCAAAACGATCTAAGTGTTTATTAGTATAGTAGTTACCACCACTTAATGTGAAATAACCTTTTCTAAAATCACCAGTTTCGTAAGCATTGATATGTGACAATCTGATTTTGCAATCACTTCTACCTGCTGTACCCGCAATACCTACGTTTCTACCGAAATAAGTATTTTGAGAATTTGTACCATCTTGAGCGGTTACTTTCAAAGAAAATAAATACTCACCTGGTGTGCCACCTGCATTATTGATGAATGTAAACCAGTTGCTGCCAAAATTAGCCGCTAAGATTTTACCACTACCTGTAATCACACGGTTAGCAGCATCTCTTGCAGCAGCATAATCTTTAAGCATTAAGTGTACGCGGCTCAATTGAGCAGCTGCGCCCCACTTGTTTACGTAGTTACCATTTGAATTAGGTAATAAAGATTCAGCCTTGGTTAAGTCTGCAATGATTTGATCATAAACCGCTTTAACAGTGGCTCTAGCTGGATAGTCGGCTGAAGTCACGTTACCAGTTGGCGTTAAAACCAATGGCACACCGGGATTGGTTGCGATATCACCATCGCCTACAAACTTGGCATATAGTCTTACCAATTCAAAATACATGGATGCTCTTAGCATTAATGCTTCCCCTTCTACAGAATTTCTCTTTGCAGTAGAAGATGTTACTTTGGCCAAGCCAGTTAACACGTTATTACAACGGTTAATGGTGTTATAACAAGCAGCCCAAGTATCACGGGCAAAACCGTTATCAGACACCATTTGCGTTTGATAGGCATCAGATAAACCAGCAAAAGTACCAGTGAAATTGATATTGGTTGAATTACCGATAAGGTCGTTCAATACCATGATGTCACCACCATATGCTGCGGCACTTTGTGCGCCATCGTAAGCACCAATAAGGGTCACCAATACATCACCTTCAGTATTCAAAGCCAAATTATCTGCAATACTTGCAGTTGGCGCAATGTCCAATCTTTTCTCGCAACTTGCAAGTGTAATGGTACTTAAAAGCAATGCTGCTTTAAAGTAATTACTCATGTTGTTGATTAATATTTTCATAATAGTTAGTATTAATTAATTAAAAACCTACGTTCACACCAAACAAAATTGTTCTTGGTTGTGGTGATGTATAGAAATCGTTTCCTTTAGCAATGTTTGAATCAAATGAGTCAGCATTAACTTCTGGATCCCAATAAGTGTAATTGGTAAAGGTTAACAAGTTCTGTGCAGATACATACAATCTTAAACGCTCGATTTTAAATTTAGACAATTGCTTAGCATTGAAAGTATAACCCAAAGAAACTGTTCTTAAACGAATATAAGAACCGTCTACAATGTAACGGCTACTTGCCTGAGAACCGTTCACTCTGTACAAACGTACTTGAGGAACATCGGTGATATCACCAGGCTTCTGCCATCTTCTCAACTGATCTGCAGTGTTATTGTCTTCATACAACATACTAGCTGAAGAGTATCTACCCATACCATAGATATTGTTCTCATTGCCCAATACACCGTTAAAGAAGATAGATGCATCAAATCCTTTGTAAGAGAAGTTATTGGTAATACCTAAGATATAATCTGGGTTTGGATCACCTGCAACAATACGTTGTGCCAATGCATAGTTACTGGTAGTTCCTTTATTTAAAGAACCATCGGCATTTTTGGTGTTTAAGTAGAACAATGCATTACCGTTGGCAGGATCTACACCAGCATATTGAGGCGTGTAGAATACCCCTACTGCGTAGCCTTCTTGCACACGGTTCATGCTGCTCACACCACCTTCAATGATTTGACCTTGGATATCGGTTACTTTACCAATATTTCTAGCGATGTTAAAGCTGGTATTCCATTTGAAAGCACCAATTAAGTTTTGTGTATTCAATACAAATTCAAAACCCTTGTTTTCTAATTTACCTACGTTTCTAACTTGGCTGTTAAAACCAGTTGTTGCAGGAATATTTACATTCAACAATAAACCATCGGTTTTCTTAACATAGTAATCGATTTCACCGGTGATACGGTTATTCAAAATACCGAAGTCGATACCAATGTCAACTTGCTTGGTAGTTTCCCATTTCAAGTCGTCGTTTCTAAGTTGAGATGGGCGTTGTCCTGCAGCACCAGCATAACCGGCATCTCCAGAGAATAGACCCAATTGAGGGAAGTTGCCAATTTCAGCGTTACCTACAATACCGTAGCTAGCACGTAATTTTAAGAAGCTGAAAATTTTATTGTCTTGTAAGAACTTTTCATTGGTCATGATCCAACCAGCAGAAATTGCTGGGAAGAAACCAGATCTTGCATTTTTACCAAATCTTGAAGACTGGTCAATACGTGCACTTGCAGCAACAATGTATTTGTCATCAAATGTATAGTTGGTTCTTAAGAAATAAGACAAGAATCTGAAATCTGTTTGAGAAGAACTACCACTTGAGATGGTTGCAGCACTTGCAATCTTTTGATAAGAGTTAGACGGGAATGCAGTACCCTCAGTAAAGTTGTATTTAGCTTGAGACTGTTGGTATTGTGTACCCAAAGTAGCACTGATATTGTGCTTCTTAATTACCGTGCTATAATTGAAATAAGACTGTGTATTGTAGTTGGTTACAAACGCACCTCTGTTAGAACCTAAACCTGCAGTTGCTCTGGTTTGGTTTCTTACAGTTTGTGTTTGGAAATACCCTTCTTCATTTTGGCTTAAGTAATCCATACCAAACTCAGTTTGGAAAGTTAAACCCTTTGCTAAGTAAGCTTTTAAATAAGCATTACCGAATGTTCTGTAAACATCTTGGGTATACTTAGCATAGTTAACAGTCAAAATTGGGTTATAGTACAATGGAATATTTACATCCCCAGGAGGTGTACCAGCTGGTAAACCTGTATTTGGATCAGTAAACGGTGTCATTGGCATCAAAGCAATTGCTTGTAATGGGTTAGAGAACGCGTTATCATCAGGTAAACGTCTGTTAAACGTTCTAGATAAGCTTAATGAAACCCCCATGTCTAACCAATCATTCACTTTTTGATCAATATTTAAACGACCAGTAGTTCTGGTTAATTCATTACCAATCATGGTACCAGTTTGCTCTAAGTGTTGGAAAGAAGAGAAAAACTTGGTTTTATCAGAACCACCTCTGATTTGTAAATCAGCTTGTCTGTAAGGTGCTTTTTGGAACACCGCATCTTGCCAATCATAGGTTTTCTTAGGATCTTTTGACCAGTTGCCGTAGCTGTAATAATCCATTACACCATCTTTAACATAAGTGGTCCAGCTATCTGGGTCATTCAATGGTGTACCGTCTAAATCATCACGATATTTAGCACCTTCTAAAATAAGGGTAGCATATTCTTCAGAATTCAACATTTTCAAACGCTTGGTGGCTTCAGCCGCACCAGTTTGATAGTTAAAAGTTACTTGAGTTTTACCTGCACGTCCTTTTTTAGTGGTAATTAAAACAACCCCATTGGCAGCACGAGAACCAAAGATGGCACCAGCAGAAGCATCTTTTAATACTTCAATAGACTCAATATCATTCGGGTTAAGGTCAACCAATGGATTGGTTGCACCACCATATGAACTTTGGCTATTAGATGTCATAGGAATACCATCCAATACATATAGAGGCTGGCTATTTGCACTAATGGAAGAGTTACCTCTTACACGCACAGTAACAGCTTGGCCCAATTTACCAGATTGGCTGTTTACAAATACACCGGCAGCTTTACCTTGTAACGCCGCATCTACGCTAGGCGTAGGCATGTATTCGATGTCTTTACCCTTAACGCGGGCAATATTACCAGTCACATCTCTTTTACTTTGAGCACCACCGAAACCAGTCACAATGACTTCGCTCAAATTAGAGACTGATGAATTTAATGTAACATCTACAGAAGTCCCTCTTACTGGCGCTTCTATATCAGAGTATCCTACATAAGAGAATACTAAGGTTTTTACACTTGATGTTACTTTGATGCTGTACGCACCGTCAGCGCCGGTTAAGGCCGAAACAGCGGTACCTTTGGCTTTTACTGTAACACCACCTAATGGCGCACCATTGGCAGCGTCAGTAACTTTACCTGACACGGTTGTTTGAGCATGAGCTACCACAACGCAAAAGAGAGCCCAAAGCCCTACTAGCAGTTTTTTTCTCATAATTAGTTTTTTAGTTCACTACCGGTCAACAGACCGATAAGGCCCTAAATTAACAAAAATTTCATTTGCAAAAAAATTGTTAAAGCTTTTTTTAAGGCTTGTTAAAGTGTTGAGCGGTTAAAACAAGCAAGAATACTGTTGAAAGAGGGTCCGTCCAACAAAATATAAAAACTTACGAGCAAAAGTTTTATAAATAGATTTATTTTATATATTTTAATTTAATTACTCATAACTAATTGATATTTAATAATGTCTATCAATAGCCTGCAGATAAATTGATTAACATGAACAAAAATTAATTTTGCAGTTTGCCCTATTTTGGTAATTTAGTGGTAGAATTTAATGGGTTAGTAAGTAAAAGGGTCAACAGCATTGTTGGCCCTTTTGCGTTTAAAATAACACCGTCGTTTCTCCCTTATTTTTGGATGTATGAGCAAGATAAAAACCGCATTTTTTTGTAGCAATTGTGGATATGAAAGTACAAAGTGGATTGGAAAATGTCCGTCTTGCAATCAATGGAATACTTTTTCAGAAGAAATCATTCACAGTGGTGATGCAAAAGAAAAAACAACTTGGGAAGATTATCCTGAAAAAAAACGTGCCAATAAAACAGTCGCGTTAAGTGAAGTCAATATCAAAGCTGAAAAAAGAATTGAAACCAGCGATGCGGAATTAAACAGAGTATTGGGTGGAGGCATTGTACCTGGCAGTTTAATTTTAGTTGCTGGTGAACCGGGCATTGGAAAAAGCACTTTGTTTTTGCAGAATGGCTTATTGATGAAACAATTAAAAGTTTTATACATCAGTGGCGAAGAAAGTGAGCAACAAATAAAAATGCGTGCCGATCGACTCAATATTTCGAACGAGCAATTTTATCTACTCACAGAAACAGATACCAATATCATATTTAAAGAAATCAAAAAACTAAAACCAGAATTGGTGATTGTTGATTCTATTCAAACCATACAATCTAACTTAATAGATTCATCAGCAGGTACGGTTTCTCAAATCAGAGAATGTGCCGCATCGTTTCAGCGTTTTGCAAAAGAAACCAATACACCCGTTTTTTTGATTGGTCATATTACTAAAGATGGCGCCATTGCAGGGCCAAAGATTTTAGAACATATGGTAGACACTGTTTTACAATTTGAAGGTGACAGACACTACGCCTATAGAATTCTAAGAACGCTTAAAAACCGCTTTGGGTCTACATCTGAGCTGGGTATCTATGAAATGAGTGGCACTGGTATGCGCGTTGTGACCAATCCCTCTGAAATATTAATTGCACAAAGAGAAGAGGTTTTAAGTGGTAGTGCAATTGCTGCTGCATTGGAAGGTATGCGCCCATTATTAATTGAAGTACAAGCATTGGTTACGCCAAGTGTTTATGGTACACCACAAAGAACAGTAACTGGATTTGACTTAAGAAGACTTCAATTATTATTAGCCGTTTTAGAAAAAAGAGGTGGCTTTCAATTTGGATTAAAAGACGTGTTTGTCAATATTGCTGGGGGCATAAAAATTGAAGACCCTTCAACAGATCTTGCAGTGATTTGTGCATTGTTGTCTTCTTATGAAGACAACCCACTTCCAAAAAATATTTGTTTCGCTGGTGAAGTTGGATTGAATGGTGAAATCAGGGCAGTGAATCGGATTGAACAAAGAATTGCAGAAGCAGAAAAATTAGGATTCGAAAAAATCATTGTATCTAAATTCAATAAAAAAAGTTTTGATCCCAAAGCATTTTCAATTCAAGTGATTGCACTCAGCAGAGTAGATGAAGTATACCAGCAATTGTTTTGATTGCACCGTTAAAAAACAAAATTAGTTACGGTATTTTCTATAATGCAGATTACTATGTTGGTTTAATTTTTCCGAATGGAAAATACCATCAACACTTATATTCAAGCGTTTCAACAATTGTTTTTTCCGCATCACTGTTTGGGTTGTGGTGCAGACTATATTCAGCGACAAAATTTATTGTGCGCAGCGTGTTTATATTCCTTGCCAGAAACCCATTTTTTTGAGCACCAAAACAACCCTGTTGAACAGGTTTTTACCGGAAGAATTCCAGTGGTTGCTGCCGGAGCGGGCTACTATTTTTACAAAGCTGGCCTGGTACAACACCTGATTGCCCAATTAAAATACAAACAGCATATGGAAGTTGGGCGATTTTTGGGCCGTTGTTTAGGGGCTCAATTGAAAGCTTCTGGCCGATTTAATCATATTGATCTTGTCATGCCCCTGCCCCTTCATCCCAAAAAGGAATTTGAAAGAGGCTATAATCAGGCTAAATTAATTGGCGAGGGGATTACAGCCGTATGGCCACGTACCCTCTGTAGTAATGCCATCACTCGATTGGTATATACCAGCAGCCAAACCCAGGGCAATCGATTAAACCGATGGAAAAACATGGAATCGGCATTTTGGCCTTCCGACCCAAATATGTTAAAAAATAAAAATATACTCTTGGTAGATGATGTAGTGACAACTGGGGCCAGTTTGGAAGCCTGTGCCCGAGCCATATTGCAAGTGCCGGGGACCACTGTGAGTATTGCTACAGCCGCTTACACAGTTTAACTTTAGGCTAAACAAATTCCACTTACATTCGTTGTATAAATAAAAAGTCATGAAATATTTCCTTTCAATTGCTAGTATTATTTTATTCAGCGCTTTCAGCTTTCCGGGTGTGAACAGCATTCACAGTTTTAAAGTAAAATCAATTGATGGCAAAACCATTGATTTTTCTAAATTCAAAGGGAAGAAAATTTTAGTAGTTAATACGGCTTCTAAGTGTGGTTACACCCCTCAGTATGAAGCTTTGCAAAAAGTATACAACGAATACAAAGACAAATTGGTCATTGTAGGATTCCCTGCAAACAATTTTGGTGGTCAAGAACCCGGCAGCGATAGTGAAATTCAAGACTTTTGTAAAGCCAATTATGGTGTAAGTTTTCCAATGGCTAGCAAAGTAAGTGTTAAAGGAACCGATATGGCTCCCATCTATAAATGGTTAACTTCCAAAACAGAAAATGGCGTGCTTGATGCAGAAGTGGGTTGGAATTTTGGTAAGTTCTTATTAGACGAGAATGGCAAATTGGTTGCCTATTACCCTAGTAAAGTAAAACCAGATAGTGAAGAAATATTAAAATTTGTAAAGTAGTTTAATCAGCTATTTTTGTAAAAAGAGAATGTTTGCACATTCTCTTTTTTATTTTGTACAACTTTAACCTGAACAATGCTTTTTTCTGATATCATCGGTCATGACGCCATCAAACAACATTTGATTGAAATGATTGCGCACAACAGACTGAGCCATGCTTTATTGTTTTTGGGAAAAGAAGGGGCTGGTGGTCTTCCATTGGCCATGGCATTTGCACAATACATTGTAAGTCTGCCTGCTGAAGCCCCTGTGGTAGAAGACCTGTTTGGTGGTATGACGGCATTGGCACCCGCGCCAGCTTTTATCCACCCAGATCAAATAGTCAACGAACCTGGTTATTTACGTGCGAGCAAATTAGTACACCCCGATTTACATTTTACCTATCCAGTTATTCCAAGAAAATCAGGTGATAAACCAATCAGTGCCGACTATATAGAAGAATGGAGACATTTTATACAAACCATGCCATATGGCAACGTGTACGATTGGTTGCAAAGCATTGGTGCTGAAAACAAACAAGGGAATATTACGGCTGAGGAATGCAATCAAATTATTAAGGAACTCAGTTTAAAAAGTTTTGAAAGCAAATACAAAGTATTGTTGGTATGGATGCCTGAATACTTAGGGAAAGAAGGCAATAAATTATTAAAACTGATTGAAGAACCGCCACCTAATACCATTTTTTTATTGGTTGCTGAAAATGAGGAGCAAATGTTGGCCACCATTTTGAGCAGGTGTCAATTAATCAGAATTCCTGCTTTGGAAGACAAAGACATTGAACAAGCTTTAATTGAAAGAGCCAAAGCCAATGAAGAAACGGCTCGTCAAATTACAGGCATTTGCGAAGGCAACTACCGGGAAGCACTTCAGTTGCTGCAACATGCAGATGAAGACTGGCAATCTTTATTAAGGGAATGGTTGAATGCCATGCTTAAAAGCGGCCCCGCTGCCCAACTGAAATTTATTGATGAAATCAGCAGGATGGGGCGTGAAAAACAAAAACAATTCTTGCGGTATTTTAACCATCTGCTAGAGCAAAGTATCCGAATCAGGGTTTTGGGTGAAGCGCAGATTAAACTGGGAGAGCCTGAAAAGGATTTTGCCAAACGATTGAATAAAATTGCCTCTGTTAGTCAGCAGGAATACATGATTGAAGAACTAGACAAAGCGGCTTATTATATAGAGCGCAATGCCCACGCCAAAATGTTGTTTCAGGCTTTGACCATTAAACTATACCATATCATTCAGAACAAAACCCTAATTTTGAGTAACTAGGTACTTATTAAAGAACTTCTTATTATTAGATATATATGGGATGTGGATCTTGTGGAACTGGAAAACCAAATGGTTGTAAAAGTAATGGAGGCTGTAGCACTGGCGGATGTAACCGCTTAAATGTGCACGATTGGTTAATGAATTTGCCATTCAGTGATCCTGAAAGTAATTGCAGAATTGTTGAAGTCAGCTTTAAACAAGGCAGCAGAAAAGAATTTTTTAGAAATACCACCCTTCAATATTTTGAAAAAGGCGAATACGTTACGGTTGAAGGTGTCAGTGGATTTGATGTTGGGGAAGTCAGCCTAACCGGCGAATTGGTGCGGATGCAATTGAAGAAAAAGCAAGTAGATGAATTTAGCCCTGAGATCAAAAAGATTCTTCGCAAAAGCACCGATCGGGATATTGAAAGTTTTGAAATCAGCAAAAGCAGGGAAAAAGAAATCTTAGCCAGAAGCCGCACCATCGCGCGCAGCCTCAATTTGCAAATGAAACTCAGCGAAGTTGAAATTCAAGCAGATGGCAAGAAGGGCACTTTTTTCTATACAGCCGATGATCGTGTTGACTTTAGAGAAATGATTAAAATATTTGCCAGCGATTTCAAGATTAAGGTTGAAATGCGACAAATTGGTATTCGTCAAGAAGCCGCTAAATTAGGCGGTATTGGGTCTTGCGGTAGAGAACTGTGTTGCAGTACATGGTTAAATGATTTCAAGAGTGTGAATACTACCGCTGCACGTTATCAAAATCTATCCATTAATCAAACCAAATTAAGTGGGCAGTGTGGCAGATTGAAGTGTTGCTTAAACTATGAGTTGGATACATACTTAGATGCTTTACAACAGTTTCCAGATTATGCAGATACTTTGGATACTACTATGGGCACTGCACATTTGATTAAGAAAGATATTTTCAAAAATTTGATGTGGTATATTCTTCCAAATAATACCAAGCATTATCCTTTAACCATTGACAGAGTTAAAGAAATCAAACGATTAAACAAACAAGGACAACGTGTAGATGAATTACAAGCAGTTGAAATAGTGAACAGCAAACAAAAGGAAGCCGAACCAGCATTTGTTGAATTGGTTGGTCAAATTAGTTTGAAGTCATTAGAGAAAAACGATAGAAGAAGAAGAGACCAACAAAGAAGCCATCAGGGCGGACCACAACAAAATAGACCACAAGGGAATGGACCACAGCGCGGACCCAATCAAGGCCCACGTAGACCGCAGCAGAATAATCCGCAGCAACAACGTGGACCTCGTGGACCTCAACAAAACAGGCCTAACAGACCGAATCAGGGTAATCAACCACCAAGTACCCCTAAGCCTGAGTAATCTGATCCATTTCAGATTTTACAAATTCCATTAATGTTTTAATATAAGCTGGCGTTAGATTAAATTCTAACCCAGCTGTTTTATATAATTCAGGAAGGGTTTTGGTACCTCCTAAACTTAATGCAGCCATATAATTATTCAGTGCTTGTTCAGGATTTTGTTTGTACTGCATCCATAAACCAATGGCACCTAATTGTGCAATACCGTATTCTATATAATAAAATGGCACTTCAAATAAATGCAATTGTCGTTGCCATCCAATTTGTCTAAATGCATCTAACCCAGTATAATCTATACTATTGGTTGAAAAATCATTGAGGATCCGCATCCATTCTGTGGTGCGCGCTTCAACAGTATGCGTAGGATTTTCATACACCCAATGTTGAAATTGATCAATAATGGCAATCCATGGGAAAATGGTAATGGTCCTTTCTAATTGGTGCTCTTTGGCTCGTTTTAAATCGGCATCGTTGTCAAAAAATGCTTGCCAATGGTCCATACTAAACAACTCCATGGCCATACTAGCAACTTCTGCAATTTCCATTGGATATTCTTTAAACGCAGACAGTTTAAGTGGGTGTGCTAAAAATGAATGCACCGCATGACCACCTTCATGCACCATTGTGGTTACATCACTCATTTGGCCCGCTGCATTCATGAATATAAACGGTGCGCCGCTTTCAGCTAAAGGGCAATTATAACCGCCAGGCGCTTTTCCTTTGCGGCTTTCCAAATCAAAATGATTCAACGCTTTCATTTTGCGTAAACAATCAGCAAAAAAAGGGTTGAGTTGATCAAAACATTTTACAGTCTTTTCATACAATTCTTCCCCAGTTGAAAAAGGCTTTAATGGCAATGTTCCAGCAGGTTCAGCTTCTGTATCCCAAGGTTTTAAACTGTCAAGCGCTAGCTTGTGTTTTTTGCGTTCATAAATTTCATTCACTAAGGGTAATACGTATTGTTTCACTGCTTGATGAAATTGAAAGCAATCTTCTTTGGTATAGTCGAACCTACCCAATTCTTTAAACTTATAATCACGATAATTGTCAAAACCAGCATTGATGGCTATTTGATGACGCTTTGATACAAGTGTACTGTATAGATCGTGCATGGCCTGTTCATCCTGTTTACGTCTTTCTTGTATCTTGTAATAAACCGATTCTCTGATGCTGCGATTGCTGTGCTCTAAAAATTTGGCGGCTTGTTGTAATGTATATTCTTGGCCTTCAACTTCAACGGTCATCTTACCGGCAATGGCCCCATATTGTTGTTGCAAAACACTTAATTCGGCCAAGATGGGAATATTTTCCTCTCTAAACAATTCAATGCTTTTTTTAACTGATCTGAGATAAGTATGATATGCTTCCTGGTCTAATTCTGTTGTATAAGGACAATGAATCAGCTTTTTGTTAAGTAAATCTGCATATTGCTGTAGTTGGGGTTGAATAGCCATACAGAAATAGGTAAATGCCTCTTCTAAAGATTTATCTGTAGTGTCACAGGTCATTTTAATCTGTCTCCAACATGCATCTTCACTTACCACTGCTTCTAATTCACTTAAATCGGCCAACCAATTTTCTAAATCAGTTTTACTGTTCAGGGGTCTTTCTGTTAATTCCTTAAAATATGGCTCTAAGCTTTGCCAATCGGTAACAGTAAAATCAGCAGGCAATAATTTACGCGGAATCTTCTGTATAGCGGCTTTTGGATGCATATTCACTTAATTTAGCTGCAAAAATACTGTAACTGTACCTTGCAGATGGCATAGGAATCTTATTTTTACAAACTTTTATTCATTGAGCAGACGTGTAGAACAAATTTTATTGTGAACAATATCATTCATTTATTACCGGATCATATAGCCAACCAAATTGCAGCAGGTGAAGTCATTCAAAGACCAGCCAGTGCGGTTAAAGAATTATTAGAGAATGCAGTTGATGCTGGTGCCACAACCATCAAATTATTGGTGAACGATGCAGGAAAAGCCTTAATTCAAGTGATTGATAATGGCAAAGGCATGAGTGCTGATGATGCAAAAATGGCTTTTGAAAGACATGCCACCAGTAAGATTAGTCAAATTGAAGATTTATTTCGTATCAAAACAATGGGGTTTCGTGGAGAAGCCTTGGCCTCTATTGCTGCAGTTGCGCAAGTAGAATTGAAAACAAGAAGAGCGGAAGACGAGTTGGGCAGTTTGGTAGAAGTAGCGCACAGTAAAATTATTCAACAAGAAGCTTGTGTGGCGCCTGTAGGTACCAGCATCAGCATGAAGAATCTTTTTTTTAATATACCTGCTAGAAGAAATTTTTTAAAAAGCAATGCCGCTGAAATGCGCCATATTATGGATGAATTTATTCGGGTAGCCATGGCATATCCCGAAATATTTTTTTCATTAAACAGCAATGGGCAAGAAGTATATCATTTAGAAGCTGGAACACGCAAACAAAGAATCGTTCAAATTTTAGGGAATAGCTATAATGCCAAACTGGTCAATGTTTTAGAAGAAACTGATTACATGACCATTTCTGGATTTGTTGGTAAACCTGAAACTGCCAGAAAAACCAGAGGCGATCAATACTTTTTTGTAAACAATCGTTTCATTAAAAGTGCCTATTTAAATCATGCAGTGAACGCCGCGTTTGAAGGCATGATTGCCAAAGACAGTTTCCCTAGCTATGTATTATACATTGCGTTAGACCCAACTCAGGTTGATATTAACGTGCATCCAACCAAACAAGAAATTAAGTTTGAGGATGAAAAAATAATTTATGCTTTTGTGCAAGCTGCTGTAAAACACGCATTGGCACAATTTAGTATTGCACCTTCACTTGATTTTTCATTGAATGCAGATATTCAAGGATTAGATGCAGTCAGTAAACCGTTTACTGCGCACCAGCAAGAAGCAGCTGTGTCATCTAGTTTGTATAAAACGTTTTCTCAGAAACACCAGGCCCACTTCATAGAGCCAACCCCAAAATCGGAATTAAAAAGTTGGAAAGATTTTTTTAAACCATCTGCCGATTCAAGTGGAACGATTGCAGGATTATCAGATGCAAATACACTTGAAGAACAATATACTGGTGGTAGACTTTTACAAATACCACAGGTACAACATTATTTGCAAGTACAACAATCGTATATCATTGCCACCACAGCTACTGGTTTTTTACTGGTACACCAACAACTGGCACACGAACGCATTTTGTATGAACAATACAGTCAGGCGGTTCACAATAAACAAGCACCTACTCAAAAAAGCTTATTCCCAATTCCATTAGAATTGGCTGAATCTGATAAAGTATTGTTACAAGAATTATTGCCAGACTTACACTTGATTGGTTATCAAATTGAGGAAGACGAGCAGCACCAATATGTAATTCAAGGCACCCCTGCTGATGTGTCTACAGGTAATGAAAAACATGCCATTGACATGTTAATAGAACAGTTTAAACACTTTAACAGCGATGTGAATTTTAGTAAAAAAGAAAAGCTGATCAGATGTATGGCCAAGCAGCAAGCCACCAAAACAGGCACGCAACTAGAGCTTAAAGAAATGGCTGCATTGGTAACTGCTTTATTTGAATGCAATACGCCGAATATTAGCCCAACCGGTAATCCTACTTATATAGAATACAAAGGGAATTATCTAGAACAATTGTTTAAAAGATAGCATTATTGATGATCAATCAACTTTGTTAAAAACTGCTCCATATATTTTCGGATGGTAGTTGCTGAAGATTGATGTGCATTCACCAAAATAGAAAATATCAAAGGCTTGCCTTTTTTAGTAATGATATAGCCACTCAACGCAACATGATTAGAGAGTGTGCCAGTTTTAGCAAAAATATTTTGCTCATAGCCCTTGTATAATCCACCTAACGTGCCTGTATTGCCAGATGGAAAAATTGTTTTAATTCTTTCCCAAGCCTGTTCTAGCTTTAATTGATGTAATACCCAAACAAAATCCTTTGGTGTCATTAAATTATACCGACTTAACCCACTCCCATCTACCCACCTTGGCTTATGTGGCATCCCTTTCATATCAGACTTCAATAGGGTATCAATCACTTTTGCATCATCCATTAATCCAATCATTTCATTGCCAACCATTAACAAAACTTGTTCGGCAAAGAAATTATCACTGCGATGCATCATGATTTTGAGCAAGCTATCAGTTGACTGTGCATAAAACTTTTTCCAATTGGTTTGGTCTGTAGCCAAAGCATTGGCATAATTTAATACGCGATTCAGTGTGTCTTCCAACAAAGGAATCATTAACTGATCCATTTCTTTTTTCACCATAAATGGAATGGCAGTACCTCTAAATTGGCCATTGCTTTTAACGACTGAAAAACTATTTTGCTCTTTGGCCCTAACTATATTGAATAAACCATTTTCAGTACTTGATAAAATTTCTAAGGAATCCTTAAATGCCTTTGGCGTAACGGTAATACGATTGCCATTTTTTCCAAAATAAACCAAATTACCATAGATGGGCATCGGCGACCTTTCTGGCGAATAGTCTGCATCGTAATCATTCCAAGCCCATCCATTCCCCATTGCATCAGCTTTAAACCTAGGTGCTACAATGGTTATTTTGGGTGCATTTTTTTGTAAAAAATCAAATGCTTTTTGTTCCTCAAAATCAGGGTGCAAGAATGTAGGATCACCAGTAAATCGAATGGTGATATTGTCTTCTTCAGGAAAATATTCAAACGCAACCAAGCTATCGCCTAAATGTTTCATTGCTGCATAGCACGTAAAAATTTTAGTATTACTTGCAGGTATGAAATATTTATCAGCTTGATAATTATATAAATATTCCCCACTTTGTGGATCAAATACGCTGATGCCAACATGCGCTGGCGCCAATTCAGGTTTGTCTAAAATAGATTCCTTTGCAGCCGAAACAATGGAATAAGTGGATGCGGTGCCTCCAAGCTGTTGTGCAGTCTTTTGCACTTTACAGGCTGTTATCAAAATAAATAATAACCCCAAATAGCTGGCTGTTTTCATGCTTGCCTTATTTAACTGCGTTCAATTGCGCGCAACCAACGTTCCGGAATATCATTGTTGCACGCAACCATATAATCTTTATAACTGCAAGCTACATATTTGCCGTCATGTAATTGCATCCACCATCTGCCAGTACGTTTGCTTTGTAAAAAAGCCGTTTCAACTTCAGAAAATGCCATGGTAAACTCATTGAACTCGTGCCGATCTTCTAAAGGCGCTTCTTGTTTACCTCTGTGAATGCCATCAATCACATACCAAATCATATGGGCTTGTTGAATAGCCGTCATATGGTGTAAATCGTCTTCTACATTATACCCATAAATGCCAATGGTATTACAAATGCTGCTCATTCCAGCATATTGCATTAAAGTACAAGCTTCCTCGCCATTGAGCCCATTGGGTGTTACCCGATTGGTTGGTGCATGTGCATATTGAATGGCTTCAATATCAAAACTGAATAATTCACTATTGCGAATAGCAGGCTCCATTTCTTCAATGGCTTCTTTCACTCTACCGACTCTATAACAATCAAAGCCCAATTTATTGATGGTATCAAGCATATGAGGATGCATGAAATAACTTTGAAAACCCATATGGGTGTAGTGCTTTAAATGATTGGGAATACCCGTAAACATATCCACCAAAAAAGTATCAGCGGGCGCTAAACTGTCCATGTCTAAATTAATTCTTGCATCCACAGACACTGCATCAATAATTTTATTCATTGATCCATAAGCTGCGTATTGTGGGGTAGTGATATCATGCGAACCGCCTAAGATCAATACTTTCTTACCCATTTGAATGAGTTCTGTCACAACCATTCTAACTGCAGCATAACTGTCGGGTATACTAGCGCCAATTTTAATATTTCCCAAATCGGCAACCGTCACTTCTGTGTGCCAATAGTATAATTTATAAAACTGTGCTCTGATTTTATTGGGTGCATCCTGATTGGTATATTGAAAGCCCATTCCCCTCATTTCGCCACATCCCACAATGACCAAATCTGCTTGTGTGATGTCAGGTAGTTCGTCTTCATGAACCAAAATATGCTTACCTATTTGTGTGTCTTTATACCCCTCATCATCAGAAATTTCCGCAAGATGAATGGGTTCGAGAAAATCAAGTAAAGATGCTAGAGACATGGGTACAATTTAGTACCCTCCATAACGCATAAATAAATGTAATTATTGCCGTAATGATCAGTCGGTGTATTTATAGCCCACCCCTCGCACTGAATGAAAATATTGGGGATGACGGCTGTCTGCCTCAAAATATTTCCTAAAACTCAAGATGAAATTGTCAATGGTTCTGGTAGTAGGATACACATTATAGCCCCAAACAACTTGAAGGATTTTCTCTCGGGTGACCACTTCCCCTTTATTTTCAATTAAGAGTTTTAGCAACATGGCTTCCTTCTTACTTAAATCGATTCTTAAGCCGTTCCATGTGATGGCATCCTGGGCTTTAAAATCAATGATATTATCTCCAAACTTATATTGTTCGCCTACCGATTCCTTTACTTGTAACCGTTTGTTCTTTTCAATCAATTTGGCCACTCTAATCAGTAACTCATCTAAATTAAAAGGCTTGGTTAAATAATCGTCAGCCCCTTTTTTTAGGCCAAGGACCTTATCAGATGGTGCATTCTTTGCACTGAGCATTAAAATAGGCACTTCATTGTTGTGTACACGTATACTTTCAGTAACACTTATGCCATCTAATTCAGGCAGCATAATATCCATGATGATTAAATCGAAATAGGCATTCTCAACCTTTTTAAGCGCTTCATTACCATCATATGCAGACGTCACTTCATAACCCTCCATTTCAAGATTCAACTTCAATGCTTCATGCAAATTCGGTTCGTCTTCTACAACCAATACATTGGCTTTCTCAACTGTCATGATGAATGTTTAAATGATACAGTAAAAATACTGCCGTTTGGCTGATTATCTGTCACAGAAATGTAGCCATTGTGGGTTTCAACAATTTTTTTACACAAATAAAGCCCTAAGCCTGTGCCTTGCGCTTTTCTGGTATTTTCATTGCCACTTCTATAAAATTTATCAAATACTTTTTTCTTTTCTTGTTCATTAATTCCTAACCCCAAATCAGCAATTGATACTATTGTTTTATTAGTTTCTAATGACAACCTAACATGAATTGGCATAAGCTTAGGAGAATACTTAAGCGCATTTTCTAATAAATTATTCACCAACATTTGCAAAAGAAATGGGTCACCTTGAATTATCCGGTTGTCTTCAATGGTTTCTGTAATCTCTCGATCTGGAAATCGGCTCTTGCAATCGTCTACACAGGTTTCTACAATATCTGTTAGATTTACTGTTTGAAAACTGACCGAATACCCACCAGCATCTAATTGAGACGTAAATAAAATATTGTTACAAAGTGTATTCAATCGATTGGCTTCTTGCAAAGTATTTGAAATCAATTTTTGTTGTTTGTCTTCCGCTAGCTTGCGTTTTTGAAGGGTCTCTAAATTTAGTTGGGCAACAGCAATGGGTGTTTTTAATTCATGCGTGATGGCCATCATAAAATTTTGTTGCTGAGAAGAAAATTTTATTTGCCGTCTTGTAGCCCGATATACATATACAGCACCTACTAATATTAGTGCTAAAAAAGTAATACCCTCCCCGATGTATTGAGCGGTTTTGCGACTGCTCATTTCTTCAATTGCTGAAAGCTTAGCCGCATATTGAGGGTCGTCCTTAATCAATTCTGCAACCCTGATAGCAGTCATCATGCTGTTCTGCTTTTCCAATGCAATGAACCACCAAGCCAAAGCTGCAATCATGTACAACAATAGGAACCAATACACCAAGGTAACAACGGCTAACTTAGGTGGCTTTAATGTACTCATTTGGCTACTTTTTCAACTCGAATGCCAGCATTTAACACATAGGGCAATGGATCTTCGCGCATGGCTTGTTGAATGGTAAATGTATAGTTGCCCATTTTTAGTTTGATGGGGGCTTGCGTTAATCTGATGCGATGGTCAAAAATATCGTCCATGCCTGCGCCCTGCCAGCCTTTTTTGTTATCCGCTAACCGCAGATTAACCAATTGTGATTTGGCGGTATCACCCGGAGATTGGGTAGTAAACTTCATCCACAAATTATTGTAGCGATAGGCATCTTCATGTCTTAGTACGGCATAAATATGGTAACGCGCCGTTGTATCTGTGATGGCAAACTTAAAAGAAGGTTGATTGGATAAAGCCCAATGATGTTCTGGAAAAAAAATGGATTTTTCATAAACGCCATTCGTTTCACAACCCATCAAGAGCAGCGATACCAAAAAAGCACTAATACAAATTCTCACATGAATGATTTTAGCAAAGATACATAAGAAGGCCATTATCAAAGAACATTCAAGATCTGCTCTTTGGCTTTTTCCAGCTCATCTTTCATCAAAATAACGGCTTTTTGCATATTGGCATCATAAGCTTTAGAACCAGTGGTATTAATTTCTCTACCAAATTCTTGCAGGATAAATGAGAGCTTTTTTCCTTTAGAAATACCTGATTCAGACAAAATGGTTCTAAAATAAGCACAATGGTTGTTTAACCGAACCTGCTCTTCGCTGATATCTATTTTTTCAATATAATAAATCAACTCTTGTTCCAATCTGTTGGGATCGTAATTGTCTTTGCCAACATGTTCTTCCAATACTTTCAAAAGCCCTTCTTTAATTTTGGTTCTTCTTAGCGGTTCTAGCGTTGCGATTAACTGCTGTTGGGTTTCAATATTTTGCAACCTTACCAAAAGATCGGCCTCAATAGACTTACCCTCTTCTTGACGATGCAGATTTAATTGGGCGATGGCTTCTTTTAATAATTTTTCAAAACTAACCCATTCTGTTTCAGACAACATTTCTGTAGAGGGTGTAATAACATCTGGTAATTTTAAGATAGTACTTAAAATATCCCCGGTTTCTAAACCCAGTTCGTTGGCCAATTGTGCAACTGGTTGAAAATACGCTTTCGCTAAATCGGTATTAATGGTCACTGGTTTATTGGCACCATTCAACTTAATGGTGATATTACATTCAACGCTGCCCCTTTGTAATCCTTCATTTAAGGCATTGCGCACTTCAAATTCATAAGGTTTTAATAGAGCAGGAATATTGAGTCTCAGATCAAATTGTTTCCCATTCAATGATTTGATTTCAATCAAAAAGTTTTTGTCACCAATTAATTGTTCGGCTCTGCCGTAACCTGTCATTGAATATAGCATACAGATGTATTTGGGTAAAAGTAAAGGAACATTATCAGAAATACTAAAAATCAATCCCAATCCACTTCCGCTTTTTCTTCTCGTATTTGTTAAAATTGAATTGGTATAATTTGCCTGGTCTATGAGAGACGTCTTGCTCCATTTCATTGGTATCAATCAACAAATCCATTGAAGCAAACTTTTTCCTAAAGTTTCTTCTATCCATTGTTACGCCCAATATGGCTTCATACAGGTTTTGCAATTCTCTTAAAGAAAACTTATCGGGCAATAAATTAAAGCCCAGTGGATGTTCCTGAATTCTTTTTTGCAACCATGCATAACATTCATCTACTATTTCTTTATGATCAAAAGCCAATTCTTTGATGGCGTCGTAATCATACCAGTCTAATTCATTTTCATGAATATTGAGCGCATGATGCTGAATGTTTAAAAGCGAGCAGTACGCAATGGTGATGACCCTACCCCCTGGGTGTCGGTCTGGTTTACCAAATACTTTCACCTGGTCTAGAAAGACATTATTCATGCCGGTTCTTTCCTTTAAAATGCGATAAGCCGCATCGTCTAAATCTTCATTATTCTTTACGAAATCACCTAATAAAGACAATTTGCCTTGAAAAAAAGCCAAATCACTTTTAATCAATAACACTTTCAGCTTACTTTCTTCAAAGCCAAAAATGACACAGTCTACAGTAAGCGGCACTTTTGGATAGGTATCTACCAAGTGGTGAACCGCATTAACGGAATTTTTCTTCATATGGTGTTGCATTAGGAGTACACTCCGGCAAATGCGTCGTTAGGATACAAAGTTAGGGGTTGTGTGGTAATTTCTATCTTTACAGCTTAAGAAGCCTTTATGTACACAGTTGCACAGTTAGACGAATTAAAAAAATTACTAAGATTTCATGAGCATCGGTATTACGTGCTAAACGATCCATTAATTGCTGATTATGAATACGATCAATTATACCAACAATTGATTCAAATTGAGCAAGCCAATCCTTCTTTGATTACACCAGATTCGCCTTCGCAACGTGTGGGCAGCAGTTTAAATCAAGGTTTTGAAACAACCCAGCACTTGGTGCCCATGCTCAGTTTAGACAATAGTTACAATGCTGAAGACCTTCAGGATTTTGACAGAAAAGCCAAAGAATTAACCAATATAACTGCAATTGAATACTGTGTTGAGCCCAAATTTGATGGCGCAAGTATTTCCTTGATTTACGAAAATGACCGATTGGTTAAAGCAGTAACGCGTGGTGATGGGGTTGCTGGTGAAGACATTACCAATAATATCAAACAAATTAAATCCATTCCTTTATATGCCCCATTTTCATCTTTAGGCATTCAACAAATTGAAATCAGAGGTGAAGTAATCTTGAGTAAAGCCGCATTTGATCAATACAATCAAAAGCTAGCTGAACAAGGCTTACCCATTCTAGCCAATCCCAGAAATGCCGCTTCTGGTAGTTTAAGAATGAAGGATCCAAAGGAAGTAGCAGAAAGAAACTTAGACGCTTTTTTGTACCATATTAGTTTTGTAAGTTTTCAAAATGATGAACCCCCCACTGCATTAAGTACACATGCCGGCAGTTTAGAACTCTTATGGGATATGGGTTTTAGATCCCCCAAACAAGAAAAAAAAGTATTGAATGGTATAGAAGGCGTCATAGAGTATTGTCTGGATTACGAAGCTAAGCGAGACGACTTACCTTATGAAATTGATGGCATGGTGATTAAAGTGAACAGTCTTGCGCTTCAAGAAAAAATGGGCATGACGTCGCATCATCCAAGATGGGCCATTGCATTTAAATTTAAAGCCAGACAAGCAACAACCACTTTAATAGATGTTGAATTTCAAGTTGGAAGAACTGGGGCAGTAACCCCCGTAGCTAAACTCAATCCGGTTTATTTAGGTGGCGTTACTGTTTCTAGCATATCCATTCATAATGAAGAGTATATTCTCCAAAAGGATTTAAGAAAAGGCGACCAAGTATTGATTGAAAGAGCAGGTGACGTGATTCCACAAATTGTAAAAAGTTTACCTGATTTAAGAACAGGCAATGAAAGCGTTATTGCATTTCCAAAAAACTGTCCAGTTTGCCAAAGCCAGCTATTTAAAGAAGAAGGGGAAGCCGTATGGCGTTGTATTAATATTGAATGTAAGGCACAAGTGGTTGAGCGGATGATTCACTTTGTGAGTAAAGACGCAATGGACATCAAAAGCTTTGGTGAAGCCAACATTCGTAAATTTTATGAACAAGGTTTGATTACAGATATTCCCAGTATTTATCGACTGAATTTTTTAGCACTAGCGCAAATGGATGGGTTTGGAAAGAAGTCAATTGATAATTTACAAGCCGCAATTGAAGCCAGTAAACAACAACCTTTGTACCGATTAATTTACGCATTAGGGATTCGTTTTGTTGGCGAAACCACTGCCAAAACATTGGCCAATGCTGTAACACATTTATTAGATTATGCTACCAAAACTGAAGAAGATTTATTACAACTAGAAGATGTTGGCGTTAAAGTAGCGAAGAGTATTCAAGGTTTTTTTGCGAATCAACAAAATTTAATCATGTTGCAAGAACTTGAACAATTAGGATTGCAATTGGTTAATAGCAAAAAGGAAGCGGTTAACAGTGGCAATTTACAAGGGCAAAGTTTCTTATTTACTGGCACATTAGAACAACTGAAACGAGCTGAAGCAGAAGCGATGGTAGAAAATGCGGGAGGCACTATTTTAGGTGGCGTAAGCAGCAAATTAAACTACTTGGTTGTTGGCGCAGATGCAGGAAGTAAATTAGAAAAAGCTAAAAAAATCAACAGCATAAAAATAATTACTGAACAAGAATTCATCACTTTGATTAATCCATAAAAATGTTAGATCCAAAAACCCTTCAATTCTTAGTTAAACTGAAAAAAAATAATTCGCGTGAATGGTTTAATTCGCACCGTGATGACTACGAAAATGCTAAGGACAATTTCATTGAATTAGTGAATAAAATTTTAGCAGAAGTTGGCAAGTTAGATCAAGACCTATCTGTTTTAACCTATAAGGATTGCATTTTTAGAATCAATAGAGATGTTCGATTCAGTAAAAACAAAGACCCTTATAAAACCAATATGGCAGCTTATTTTGTTAAAGGAGGTAAGAAATCTTGGCTTGCTGGTTATTATTTTCATTGTGAACCAGGCGGCAAAAGCTTTATTGGTGGCGGTTTGTATGGTGGTGAGCCAGATCAAATTAAAAAAGTAAGACAAGAAATTGATTACAATTGGACAGAATTTAAAAGCATTTTAGAAAACAAAGCATTCAAAAAAACTTTCGGTGACTTATCAAGAGAAGAAGGCATGTCATTGGTAAGAGAACCAAAGGGTTACGACAAAGACAATCCTGCAATTGATTATATCAAGTTGAAAAATTTTATTGTTTCAGTACCAGTATCTGATGAGGAACTGACTACACCACAATTGGCGAAAAAAATCGTTACATTTTTTGCTACCATGCAACCTTTATTACATTTTTTAAATAGAGCCATGGAAGATTAACAACTAATCAGTTGATTAGGTCCTCCCAATAAAATGCATACTCACAAGCTATTCAAGTTTTCTTTTTCCTAAAATAAATTCATTAAAAGCGATTGCTTTATGATGATTATAGAAGCAGCTACTGTAGTAGATTGGATTATACTTAAATCTGTAGTATGAATATCAGATCTTTACTCATCACTTAATTTAGTCGCGTAAGACCTTACAGCATAGCTATTGACTTTTTTTACTTTCAATTGCTCATTTTTAACATTGACTTGAATGTAATCTTTAAACAAACCTTTAGCATCATTGAATCCAATCATACAATCCAATGCCGACTT
>JAIXYL010000187.1 GCA_027490265.1 Sediminibacterium sp. | reverse complement strand
ATCACCAGTTCCACTATTATTGAAAGTAAAATTGTTTAAGACTGAGCCAGCAGAGCCTGTTGTGTTTTGGTTAAGTGTTGGGATGTCAGCAGCTGTAATAGCTCTAAAAGATGGTATTCCATTTGCACCAGAAGGTGCGGCGAAAATAAAATTTTGTGTTTGAGAAGCAAAAGGTGCAAGATAATCTGTTCCAACAGTTGCAGCGGAAACTAAACCTGCTCCATTAGCTTTTAATAAACCATTAGTTGTACCTGCACCACCAAATGCATTGCCAATAACAGAGCCATTCCATGTACCTGTTGTTATAGTTCCTGTTGTAGTAAGCGAAGTTGAACCTGCTAATGGTGAAGCGCCAATACTGTTATATGATAATGTTCTTGCAGCAGCACCATTAAATGATGTTCCAGATGCATCGCCTGCTCCGCTATTATTAAATGTCAAATTATTAATTACAGACCCAGCAGTTCCAGTGATATTACCAGTCAAATTACCAGTTACATTTCCAATTAGATTTGCTGTTATAGTTCCTGCTGCGAAATCACCAGCAGCATCTCTAAGAACAATAGTGTTGATATTATTTAGATTAGTAGCTGTAGTAGCTGTGTTTGCAACTTTTCCTGGAGTAGAAATGGTTGCAAGTTTTCCATCAGTAATGCCTGGTGCTAACATTGCATCTGTCACTCTTAATGCCCCAATACTAGTAACACCTGTAGGTGAAATGGTTACGTCTCCACTCATCGGTACTTGAGCGGCGATATTGGTGGCGCTACCCACTATGATATTGCCTGCATTTAATGAAGAACCCAATGGTGAAACACCTGAAATTAAATTGGTACTTACTGATGTTAAGCGGCCTTTTGCATCAACGGTGATACGTGGGATCTCATTAGCTGTTCCATAAATGCCAGCAGTAACACCAGAATTTGCAAGTGTTGCTACCCCAGTAGTATTGCCTGATCCATCAAAAGGGTTGGATGTATAGGTAACATCACCAGTTGTACTAATGGTTCTTGGATTGGCCCAAGTGCTTGCTGTGTTTGCATTACCAATTAATGGCCCAACAAATGCACCTGATGTGATGGATGTTAAGCCCAGTAAAGTATTGGCTGTTGTACCCAATGGAATATTCGTAGTGCCAAGGTTAATGCTGCTGTTGGCCAATTTTACATTGGTTACAATATTATCTGGTATATCCCCTGTTGTCATTGCTCTAAAACTTGGTAAACCATTCGCACCATTTGGTGCTACCAAAATTCGATTGGCAGTTTGACTCCCCAAAGCATCAATTACATTGTTCCCAGTTATACTGATTGTTCCACTTGTATTCGTAATATTGGCACCTGTTATTACCCCTCCAAGTGTTGTTGTGGTAGCAGCTGGTAAAGTGTACGTATAATTCGGAATATTCAAAATACCTGTGCTATTATCATAAGTTGATACGCCACTTGACCCTGTTGTGGTTATGCCAATGGCAGTTCTAGATCTTGCATTGGTAAAATACAATCTAGTGCCCTCAGCAATTTCAGTAGTCGTCAAGTTTCTATCGGCTGATAAATCCAGTCCATTGATTAATCTTGAAGTAGGCACACCACCAAGACCATTGATGGTATATGCTGGAATATTCATTATCCCGGTTGCATTGTTATAAGATGCTGTTCCGTTGTTACCTGTTGTAGTAATTGATAATGCATTTCTAGATCTTGTATCTGTATAATACAAATTACTCCCTTCTGGTACAACTGATGAATTCAATGTTTGCCAAGTTTTATCACCTCTCCAATACTGTAAGGTTGTACCAGGGGTAATGGTAGCTTCACCTCCTAATCCAGTGATATTATAATTCGGAATATTCAACACATTGCCACTTAATGTTGCTGCGCCACTGGTTCCAGTGGTGGTAAGGCTGGTGATTCTGTTGGCATAAGCGGTATTAAAATTGTTATAGTCTGTACTGCTTAATAAACCTCTCGCAAATACTGAGGCAGTGGGGATATTAAATGTATGCACCGATCCCGCAGAATTAATATTGAAGTCTACGCCCGTTGTGCCAGTTGCAAATGTTTGGGCACCACCTAATGTTAATGGCAATGAATTAATGGTAACGCTGTTGTTCGTTAGGCCAATATTGCCATTCACATAAGTAATATTGGTACCTGCACTTAGTTGATTTCTTACATCGGTTTGAAAATTGCTCAACGATAAATCGCCTCTGAAATATTGGGCTGCTGAGCCAAGTGGTATGGCGTTTTGTTTGTTGTTAAATATATTCCAATCGCCAACAGTGAGTAATCCACTAGTGATGGCCGTAGCAGTAGGGATAGGGTTCGCTACCACATTCGTCACCAAGCCTTTATTATTCACGGTGATGGATGGAATCACAATATTGGTACCATATGTCCCTACGGTACTGTTCACTGTTGCAAGGGTTAAAGGCAATACTGGCGCGGTTCTGCTGCTGGTGGATACACCGGTTGCATCCCCTGTGGCCGTTACTATGATGGGTTGATTCTCTGTTAAATAAATATTGTTGTCTACCGATCCGTCTGCTTTTAAAAACTGTGAGGCCAATCCGCCTGCTCTAATGATGCTGGCCGCCGTAATATTATTATTGAAGGTTTTATTGCCTCCAATTGTTTGTGCATTAGGAGTAATCAATCCGCGATTAGCAATAGATGCATCCGGAAAATTAAATGTATGCGTATTGCCTGCGGACACAATGTTCACGTCTAAACCTGTGGTGCCCAGTGCAAAATCTTGGGCATCGCCTAAGTTCAGTGTTAATCCATTTAATGTAACCCTTGGGTTCACCAATTTAATATTGGCAATGGTATTGTCTTGTATTTTAGGATTGGTCACTGCTTGATCAGCCAGCTTTGCGGTAGTCACATTAAGGTCCGCAATTTTTGCTGTGGTTACAGCTTGATTGGCAATCTTCCCTGTGGTAACTGCCAAGGGGGCAATGATGGGATTGGGATAGGTTGAACCTACGAGGTCTCCGCCTGCGGGCCCCACTGGATAAGCTGCATTCGCAAACAAGGCATAGGGCACTGCTTGTAATTGCGACGTACCTGCTTGAAAATAATTGGTACCGCCTTCTGGATCTATTTCTACTTGTAAGTATTTGTTGCCACTAATCCAATTAATAGACGCCATACTGCCCAATACACTTGATGCGCCCGGGCTTCCAATTACCACGGTGAACAAACCAAATTGATTGGTTCTGATATTGCGTGTTTCAGAATACACAATGGAACCAGTTGGTGATCCATCACGTATGCTTAATCTGATACCCACGTCTCTAAATGTGAGGGCTACACCATTGGCGTTTCTGGCGATGGCTTGATAGTTCAACTGTTGTGCACTGGCACTTAAGCCACATAACATGAACAAAACAAACAGCAGTACAGTTCCTTTCTTAAACATATATTGGGATTTATCTAAGTTTTAAAATTTTAAACACACCGTGTTTCTTTAACTGCCCTTGATTGTATAAGGACAGCATCAAATAGTATGGGCCAGATGCGTATTTACTAAAATCAATTTTTTGATTGACGGGCAATGTATTGTACTGAAACTCTCTCACGCCATGCGTATTGCCGAGTAAGTCTAGTACCCTGAGTACCACCCGCCCTGTATCGTTACTGAACAAATCAAACTGCAACAAAGTGCTGACTGGGTTGGGATAAATTTTGACTTCCTCTTTGTTCCATCCTTTGATGGGGACTGTTTGCAAATCCACGGGTACAAAGGGTTGAAGCACACCTTGTGTTAAAAAATACAAGCCACCATTCACGGAGAATGTTTCAATCAGTGTGGATTCACCAACACTCCATACCAAACTAAAATTGGGGATGGTGGGTGTGCCTCTAAAAACAAAATTGCCACCAGTTGAGTTAAGGGTGCCTGGCTCTAGCAGTTGTGCATGGGAATGAATCGACAGCACCAAGAGGGCTATCAGTTTTGTTAGTTTCATCATAATTTGGGTACGAACATCCTTTAAACGTTATTTTAACAGTTTTGGTATGATTAAGATAGAATTTATTCGTCCAGTGTTGCCCCTGAAATGCCCAGTTTAAAAAGGTTTTGCTGTAGTATATCTACTACATAACCAAATGATAACATACAACTTGCTTACGCTTGTTAGTATAATAATTTTTAACTTGGTTCTATGGACATCAGTATCAATACACCTGCTTTGTTATTTCCGGCCATCAGTTTGATTATGTTGGCTTATACCAATCGGTTTTTGGCTTTGGCCAATCGGGTGAGAAGTTTGCATGATAAATTTGAAAAAACTGAGAACAAAGCCGTTGTGCATGGTCAAATTAAGAACCTGCGATTCCGTATTAAACTGATCAAACAAATGCAAGCATTAGGGGTGATGGCTTTTTTAAGCTGCATCATTTGCATGTACTTTATTTACATTGAATGGATGATCATGAGCCACTGGGTATTCGCTTTTAGCTTACTCAGCTTCTCTTGCTCACTGGCGATTTCGCTTTGGGAAATTCAATTAAGTACCAAGGCCCTTGAGTTAGAACTCAGTGATATGGAGGGATTAGAAGACCCCACGGTGATCCAATACATCAAAAGTAAGTTTGACAAAGAGAAGGAATAATGATCCTGTTATTTAGAACTTTTGTCGGCCTGCTTCTTTTTATTCGCATTCGATGCAAACAAAATAATCAAGATAATCCAGAAAGGAAAGAAACTGCTGTTTCGCTTCCATACGCGCAAATCTGCATCTTCAAACTGACTGGTGGGGATGCTTATAAAACCTGTATTGCCTGTTTCGCTGTCTAAATAATACACGCGGCCTTTATCATAATACTTGGCATCATTGCTTTTTAATTTCTGCAATTGATTGGCCAAGGATAAATTATTGATTTCGTAAACATCGTTTTCTTCATAATCAATCTGATAGATTTTGTTTTTATAGCTCACCAATAACCCTGTGTCGGTCGGAATTTTAAAGGGGGCATTGGTCAATAAGTCAAACAAATCAGCATGTGTTTTGCCTCGTTTGTCCCAGGTTAAATCGTCAAGGGATAATTCGTAAACTCGTTTGTTGTATTGCTCCTCCTCGTCTAATAAAAAGGGCACAAATACTTTTTGTTCAGTTGGGTTAAACCAATAAATATCTTTTGACGCAGGGAGCAATAAACTTTCATCTGTATCCTTTGATACCCACAATCCATTACCGGCATTAAATTGATTCAGTATGGTTGGTTGGTCTTTTTGATTGCGATGAATGAGTTGATAAATCTGATTTTTATTCGTGAACAAAAATGATTGCTGATAAAAACTGGTGTTGGTGGTTTTATCAATGCGTTTAAAAATCATTTGTCCATTTTCAGTTCGGTCCAGTGCGTATAAAATACCAGAGCCATTCACGTGTACATAGAGTTGATTGGCTAGCGCAAATACTTGAATGGGCCGATTAGAAATGGTTGCATCGCTTGTTTCAATTAAGGCACTAGGAGCTAACTGAATGGGTGCTGCATTCGGTTTCCGCGTTTTGAACTCGTTGAAAAACGCCTCGTGTTTCAATATTAATACGCTGTCTGAATCCGCGGAAAACACGGCAGTGCAAACGCATATGCCAATCAAAAATGCCACCAACTGTTTCATATAATCAATTGTTTAATGCTGCATTGCTATCCCTTTCTTTCCCCGATCTGTTGACGCCACATGGCATAATATAAGCCTTTTTCATTCAATAATTCTTGGTGACTGCCCGTTTCAACCACTTTGCCTTTTTCTAATACATAGATCCTGTCTGCGTGCATGATCGTGCTTAATCGATGCGCAATCATGATGGTGATCTGTTCTTTCAATGCCGAAATATGGCGAATAGTATTCGTGATTTCATCTTCTGTGATACTGTCTAAAGCAGAAGTGGCTTCATCAAAGATCAATAATTTCGGTTGTCTGATCAATGCCCTTGCTATGGATAAACGTTGTTTTTCACCACCACTTAATTTAAGTCCACCTTCGCCTATCATTGAATTAATACCGTTCTCTGCTTTGGCCAATAGGGGATCACAACTGGCTTTGTGCAAAGCCGCTTTAATGGTTTCATCATTGGCTTCTGGTGCCACAAACAACAAGTTTTCTTTGATGGTACCTGCAAACAATTGGGTGTCTTGGGTAACAAATCCAATTTGGCTGCGGAGTTCTTCCATATTGATCTCGTGTCCATTCACCCCATTGTATTCTACTGAGCCTTCCTGTGTATGATACAAGCCCACCAATAATTTGACCAATGTACTCTTGCCTGCACCCGATGGGCCAACAAACGCAATGGTTTCTCCTTTATTCACTTTAAATGAAATGCCATCTAATGCAAAGAAATTGGCGGTTTGGTGTTTGAATCTGATCTCGTTAAATGCCAATGCCTGTATGGCACCAATTGGGGTTGGATTGGCTGCTTTGGGCTCAGAAGGTTTTTGCATCAGCTTGTGAAAATTATTCAGCGAGGCTTCTGCTTCACGGTAACTTAAAATGATATTACCAATCTCTTGTAATGGTCCAAAAATAAAGAAGGAATAAAAGGTTAAGGTCATCACTTCACCTGCGGTTAATTTGCCTTGAAACACCAACCACAAAAGCGTAAACATAATCACTTGTCTGAGTAAGTTGACAAATGTGCCTTGCACAAAACTCAAGGAGCGAATGCTTTTCACTTTGCGCAACTCGAGCCCCAAAATTTTATAAGTATTATTGTTGAGTCGGCTGATTTCTTGTTCGGTTAATCCCAAACTTTTCACGAGTTCAATATTGCGCAAACTCTCTGTGGTAGTGCCTGCTAGGGTAGTGGTTTCTTTTACAATATCCTTTTGTATGGCTTTAATGCGCTTGCTTAAAAAACTGGTGAGTAAAGACAAAAACACAATGCCCACTGCATAAATCGGCATGATGCTCCAATGCAATCTGAAAGAGTATACCGATATAAACACAATGCCCACTAAGATGCTGAACAATACATTGATGAATGCAATGATAAAGCGTTCTGTATCGGTTCTTACCTTCGATAAAATGGAGAGGGTTTCACCACTGCGCTGGTCTTCAAATTCTTGGTATGGCAACTGCATCGAGTGCTTTAATCCATCCGTAAAAATTTTTGCGCCAAATTTTTGTACAATGACATTGCTGAAATAATCCTGAAACGCTTTAGCAATTCTGGAAATCATGGCAACGCTGATTAAGATGCCCAAGAAACCCAATACGCCCCAAATGAATTCCGATTCGGTTCTGGTACCTGTAGCAACAAATTGTTTTTGCTCGTTGAAATAGCCGGTTTGCAAAGGATGCATGCCATATTGGTCTAAAAGCTTACCAAAGAAATATGGATCGAGCATGCTAAAACTTTGGTTAATGGCTGCCAATAATAACGCTAGCGCGATGAGCCATTTATAAGGTTTGAGGTATTGTAGCAGTAGTTTCATGGTTAAACAAAGTTACCATTTGGGGGATTATCCACCACTGTTAATAATAAGATGATATTGATATGCGGTAAATAGTGGGTTTAGTTGGTAACTTCAGAAAACCCTATTTTATGCGTTGGAGAAAATTCAATGGAGAAAACATTGTACTGCCTATTAAAGATGCGGTGGAAGACGCCATCAAAAAAGAAACCGCTAAAGGCACTAAATTAAAAGTTTGTATTGGTACAGACAGTCAAGTAAAAGGTGAAGACACTGAGTTTGCTACCGTGATTGTTTTTTTGCGTGAACACAGTGGTGGCTTTATGTACATCCACAATGAAAAAACCAAACAGCGGTTTCATTTAAAAGAACGCATGTTAACCGAAGTGGCTAAGAGCATTGAAATTGCTTACGAGCTGTGTCCATTGTTTATTGAACACCATATTGAAATGGAAGTGCATGCAGACATCAATACCAATCCGATGTTTAAAAGCAACGATGCATTGCGTGAAGCCATGGGGTATATTTTAGGAATGGGCTTTGCTTTCAAAGCCAAGCCTGATGCATTCGCCAGCAGTTGTTGTGCCGACAAAGTAGTGAACTAAAGCGCTTGCTTAGTGCTAGTTGCCACTAAGCAATGCTCTAAGTGATGCTGCAAGTATGGCTTGTTTTTTTGCCTCAAAAATGGTTGCCTTATCTTTTGGTAAGCGCATACTGTACCCTTTACCCTCAGCTAAGGTTTTTTCGAAGCCTGGGTTCCATTTATTAAACTGTTGTATATCCAATGCCAACTCATTGGCAATGATTAAAGATTGGTAGCGCCCTGTGATATTGATTTCTGTGGTATTGGCCAACTCTTCTGCACTCAATGTACTATTGCGATCCATTTGTGGCGCGTTCTCTTTATGGTACTTGGTTTCCGCTGCCGTCATAGTGGTCCATCCGCCGCCGCCCTCCATCACATAATGGGTGGCAATAAATTTTTTAACATGGTTGCGTGTTTCCTCTGGTAAGTGGTATTGCAATTGCCAAAAATCTCTGCTGCCTGTTTTGCGAATGGCTTGTCTTACGCGACCCGCGCCACCATTGTATCCTGCTACTACCAATAACCAATCGTTGAATTCTTTAAAGAGCTCACGCATAATTTTTGCTGCCACATGAGTGCTTTTATTGTAGTCCATACGTTCGTCTGGATTGCGCACGCTTAAACCAAATCGTTTGGCTTCAAAATCCATGATTTGCCAAGGGCCTGCAGCACCGGCCCAAGATATTACGCCAGCGCCCAAATTGCTTTCAATGACACTGAGGTATTTCATTTCTTTGGGTACGCCGTACTGCATTAAAATGGCATCGTATAAATCAAAATAAGGTTTGCCCCACAACTTCATTTTTTCTAAAGACTTGGTATGCTTACGCATGTATTCTTGCACGAAGGAAACCGCTCTGGGATTGAGTTGTGCGGCATAGGGCTTAGATGCGTCAAACTTATTTTTGAAGAGGGATTTAAAACCAAATTTATCGGTGGTACTGTCTTTTGGTGTTTGTGCAAAACCAATGTTCAATAAACAATATCCAATGAAGAGTGCTTGCAATATCAAGCGCCATCTATAGGGTTTGGTTGGATGATGGCAGCTGTTTTTCATGGTTTAAGTTCCATCAGTTGAGCACTCAATTGTAACAGGGTCATTTCATCAAAAGAACGCGTCATCAATTGCAATCCAAATGGCATGCCATTGGGATGTGTAAACAAAGGAATGGATATGGCTGGAATGCCTACCAGATTGGGGTACACGGTATAAATATCTGCCAAAAACATTTCGATGGGGTCATCCGATTTTTCACCAATCTTAAATGCAGGTGCTGGTACCGTTGGTGAAAGAATGGCATCGTATTGGCTGAATATGGTATCGGTTTGTTGCTTTAATAATTGACGAACTTGTTGTGCCTTGGTAAAATAAGCATCATAAAATCCTTCACTTAACACAAATGTGCCCAATAAAATTCTTCGCTTGACTTCAGGCCCAAATCCTTCTGAGCGAGACGCTTTGTACATCTCTGTTAAATCAATGCTTGTTTTGTTGGTGCGATGTCCAAACCGTACCCCATCATACCGCGATAAATTACTTGAAGCTTCTGCAGTGGTTAACACATAATACGTGGGCACTACATAATCTAATAAACCAAACGAGATGGGGTCAACTGTATGACCAGCCGCTTCTAGTTTGGCAATATATGCCAGGGTCTGCGTTTGAATGGCCGGGTCTAAAGACGGATGGTGCAACGCTTCTTTAAAATAAGCCAGCTTGTATGTTTTGGGGTTGCTTTGCGAATCGCTTGTGGTATTGGCCACGGCACTCGCCACAGCTTGGCTGTAAGGCTGTACAGGCTGTTGAGATACCGTACTATCATATGCATCAGGGCCTGCAATCACTTCTAATACCAATGCGGCATCAGCCACTGTTTTTGAAAAAATACCAATCTGATCAAAAGAAGAAGCATAGGCAATCAAGCCATATCTAGATACACGCCCATAGCTTGGTTTAATGCCCACAACACCACAGAAATCGGCTGGCTGTCTTACAGAGCCGCCTGTATCGCTGCCCAAACTAATCATGCAGAGGTTGGCTTGAACAGCCACTGCCGATCCCCCAGAAGAGCCGCCTGAAACCCGCTCTGTATCGGCTGCATTGCGCACTGGGCCAAAAGCAGAATTTTCATTGCTGCTGCCCATGGCAAATTCATCACAGTTTTGACGGCCAATGATGATGGCGCCAGCGTCTAATAATTTTTGGGTAGCTGTGGCATGATATACCGATTCAAATTGCCCCAGCATTTTAGAACTGGCCGTTAGTGTATGGCCTTTATACGCAATCACATCTTTTAGCCCAACCACTACACCATGCAAGGGGCCTGTTAATACACCATTGGCTGCTGCTTCGTCTAACTGTTGGGCTCTGGCCAAGGCTTCATCAGCATACACTTCTAAAAATGCATTCAGGTGCGCATGTTCAGCGATGGCATTGGTGTAAAAAAGAACGGCCTCCACACAGGTGGTTTGGCCGTTTTGCAATGCTGTATGAAATGCGTTAATATCGGTAAAAGCAAAGGAATGTAAACCAGACATTATGCGGTAGTACTGTCTTTTTCTTTAATGCCTTCTTCAAGTTCTTTCTTCACGTTATTCTTTGCATCGTTAAATTCACGGATGCCTTTTCCAAGACCTCTCATGAATTCAGGAATTTTTCTTCCACCAAATAAAACGAGGACTACGATACCAATGATCAGTAATTCCTGAAATCCTAAACTTCCCATAGTATATTATTTAATGCCGTAAAGTTAAGGCAAAACTGAACCACAAACCCAATAAAAAAAGCGCCTCGATAATTCGGGACGCTTTTTTGAATATTTTATCCAACTACTAGAAACGTTTTTCTTTAATACGAGCGCTCTTACCGCTTCTTTCACGCAAGTAAAACAACTTCGCGCGACGTACTTTACCTTTTTTGTTTAATACAACAGACTCAATATTTGGAGATAGGATTGGGAACAAACGCTCAACACCTACACCATCAGAGATTTTACGTACGGTAAATGAAGCAGTTGCTCCTACACCTTGTAGTTTAATCACATCTCCGCGGAAAGACTGGATACGCTCTTTTCCACCTTCTACAATCTTATAGTTAACGGTTACATTATCACCAGCTTTAAAACTTGGTAATTCTTTCTTCGCGGTTAATTGTTCGTGAACAAACTGTACTGCTGCCTGCATAACATTATTTTTTATCGGACGGCAAAGGTAATGGGAATATTTTAAAAAATGCAAATTTTCATGAATTTTCTATCGAGCCACGTTAACGGCGCGTTTTTCCCTGATTACAGTCACCCTAATTTGACCTGGATAGGTCATTTCTGTTTGAATTTTTTGTGCAATCTCAAAGCTCAGCTTATCGCTGTCTACATCGGATACTTTATCGGCCTCAACAATCACGCGCAACTCACGTCCCGCTTGAATGGCGTAGGCTTTTTCAACCCCTTGGTAGGCCAGTGCTAAGTTCTCTAAATCCTTGATTCTTTGCAGGTATTGCTGCATGATTTCACGTCTGGCACCCGGTCTTGCACCACTGATGGCGTCGCAGGCCTGTACAATTGGAGAAATCACGTACAACATCTCCATTTCGTCGTGGTGGGCCCCAATGGCGTTTACTACTGCTGGGTTTTCACCATATTTTTCAGCCAATTTAGCGCCCAATAAAGCGTGGCTCAATTCTGTTTCTTCGTCAGGTACCTTGCCGATATCGTGCAATAAGCCCGCTCTCTTGGCCAATTTAGGGTTCATGCCTAACTCGGAAGCCATGATCCCACATAAATTGGCTGTTTCACGGCTGTGCATCAATAGGTTCTGACCATAAGAAGACCGGAAACGCATTTTACCAACGATTCTGATCAATTCTTTATGCAAACCATGGATGCCCATTTCAATAACGGTACGTTCCCCAATTTCCATCACTTGGTCTTCTAATTGACGGCGGGTTTTCTCAACCACTTCCTCAATACGAGCCGGGTGAATACGCCCATCAGATACCAATCTTTGTAAGCTTAATCGCGCGATTTCTCTTCTGAGTGGATCAAAGCTGCTGAGGATAATGGCTTCAGGCGTATCATCCACAATTAAATCAACCCCAGTAGCGGCTTCAATGGCACGGATATTTCTACCTTCTCTACCAATGATTTGACCCTTGATTTCATCTGTTTCAAGGTTGAAAACCGTCACTGTATTTTCAATGGTATGCTCTGCAGCCGTTCTTTGAATGGACTGAATCACAATCTTACGCGCTTCTTTATTGGCTTTTTGCTTAGCGTCTTCAATGATTTCTTGCTGTAAAGACAATGCCTGTGTATGGGCTTCCTGCTTCAAGCTTTCAATCAATTGGGCTTTGGCGTCTTCAGCCGTTAAGCCTGCTACTTTTTCTAAGCGGCGGATATGCTCTTCCTGGTGTTTTTCTAATTCTGTTCTTTTGGTATTCACCAATTCAATCTGACGATTCAAATTTTCTTTGATGGCATCGTTTTCCTTCACCTGCTTTTCAATGCTGGCTTCTTTTTGGTTGATGGTGATTTCTTTTTGCTTGATGCGGTTCTCTATTTCACCAATTTTGCGGTTGCGGTCGTTTACCTCGCGCTCGTGCTCAGACTTCAGTTGAACAAACCGTTCTTTGGCTTCTAACTGCTTCTCCTTTTTAATGGTTTCAGCCCTTAGTTCTGCTTCTTTTAAGATGGTTTGTGCCTGTAATTCTGCTTCTTCTACTTGTTTTTTGGTGTTTTTTGCAAAAATAACTTTACCCGCTGCAACACCCACTACAAGGGCAACTACAGCTGATATGATGGAAATAATTATTGGATCCATGTTCTTGGCAAGGGTTTAAAACGTTCACAATTCTATTTGTCTGATCAAATCTCATTTATAACTAATAAGTAATTGACTTGCTACGAAGATAACAAGAAGATAGGAGATTTTTGAATCGCTTGAGAAATTAACTGTTCTCTTCCAAAGCTTTATCGATGGATTGCGACAATTCTTTGAGTTGTTTGGCGGTTTCATCAGCCAACAAAGCCAGTTTGGCATTGTCTTTTTGCTCAGTTGCAAACCAGAGCAAAACCATGGCGATATAATCTTGGGTGTCTTTTCCTGCAAAACTGGTTTTGAATTCTGTAATTTTTTCGTTGATGGTATTGGCGGTTTTGCGCACCATTTCCTCATCCGCAGGCTCAATTTTTAAGCGGTAGGTGCGGTCGGCAATTACAATATTTACAGGAATTAATTCTGACATAGTATTAAGCGTGCAGCAACGCCAGGCATTTGTCTATTTCTTTAAGATAGGTATCAATTTGCTTTTGCAATTTTTGTTTTGCTTCGGGATCCCAGTTGCCGCTGCTCATTCTGGCTGCGGCTAATTTTTGCTCTAATACCGATAAGGCAGTCGTATTGCTGGCTTGCAGTTCAAGGGCACTGCTGAGTTCTCTTTCTAATCGCTGGTTCTCTTTTTGAAGCTGGCGATAGGCTTTCAACAGCAATTGCAATTTGTCTTGCAACTCGTTTATATGTTCATTTAGCTCAGCCATGGGCAACAATTAGACGTTATTTTCTGATTTCTGCGTTGATGTCTTTTTCAAAACATTTGATCAACTTATTCATCATGGTATCAATTTCTTGATCGGTCAATGTTTTGGTATCATCCGAAAATACAAAATTAACTGCCATTGATTTTTTATCTGCCCCTAATTTCTCACTTTCAAATACATCAAATAAGTTCATTTGCTGAAGCTTTTTGATATTGAGCCCTTGCACTGCTTTTTCAATTTGATCGTATTTGGTTTGTTTGTTGACCACCAATGCTAAGTCGCGCTGTACAGTAGGAAATTTATTCACTTCCTTGTACACGACTTTAAGTTCTTGCACGGCTTTCAACAAATTAGCAAAAGGCAGATCTAGCATGAAAACAGGTTGCTTCAAATCAAACTGATTCAATTTCTGTTTGCCAACTGTTTGCAATGTGCCCAAGAATTGCTTATTGGCATAAATGCCAATGGTATCGGGTGTTTCAGGCAATGGTTCCATTTGAATGGCCTGTAAGCCACACCATTGTAAAACAGCTGTTGCCAAGCCCTTCATGGCATAAAAATCAATTGGGGTAGTTTTTTGTCTCCAACCTTGCTCAATAAGATTGCCAGTGGCAAACACGCAAAAATGCTCTTCTTCTTTGAAGCCTTCGCCGTCTACTAAGTAGGTTTTACCAAATTCAAACAATTGCAAATTGGTATTCTTACGATTCACATTATAAGCAATGGTTTCTAAGCCACTCTCTAACATAGATGGGCGCAATACGTCTAGTTCTGCACTCAAATTATTCATCATCTTAACGCTGTTCGCCGCGGTTGCTTCGTCAAAATATTTGCTATTGGTGATAGAGTTGGTCAATATTTCTGTAAAGCCTTTGCCTACTAGAAACAAAGCAATTTTTTCTCTTAAGTTTTCTTTGATACCCAGTTTTTCAACCGATGGACTGATGCTGATCATAGTGGGGATCTCTACATTGTCTAAGCCATCAATGCGCAAAATTTCTTCCACCAAATCGGCTGGAATGCTGATGTCTGGCTTGCTGTAGGGCACTTCTACCATTAGCTCGTCTAATCCCTCTTTGGCAATTTCAAAACCCAATGCTGTTAAAATACGTTTGACTTTATCGGCATGGTAATTTTTACCACTGAGTTTTTTGAGGTAATGATTTTTAATCGTAACCGTGGTTTTCGGCTTTGGATTGGGGTAAACATCAATAATATCCGACGTGATACTGCCACCTGCCACTTCCTTAATTAATAACGCAGCACGTTTGAGTACATTCACGGTATTAGAAATATCAATGCCTTTTTCAAAACGTGTGGCGGCGTCGGTTCTTAAACCATGGCGCATCGATGTTTTGCGAATGCTGGTAGAATGAAAACAAGCGCTTTCTAAAAAGATGGCAGTAGTGTTGTTGTTGACGCCACTCTTGCTGCCGCCAAACACACCTGCAATGCACATGCTTTCGTTGGCATTGCAAATCATCAGGTCTTCTGCATGCAACACTCTTTCCTTATCATCTAAAGTGATGAATTGAGTACCCGTTGCTACATTTTTTACAATGATTTCATTGCCTGTAACAGCTTTCAAGTCAAACGCGTGTAATGGTTGACCCGTTTCGTGTAAAATATAATTGGTAACGTCTACAATATTGTTGATGCTTCTTACACCAATGGCCGTTAATTTATTGACCAACCATTCTGGTGATGGAGCAACTGTAACGCCTGAAATAGTAACCCCTGCATATCTAGGACAATCAGTGGTGTTTTCAACGGTTACTTTAATGGGAGCATCGTTGTTGTCTGCCTTGAATCCATTGGCATAGGGCTGCTTTACACGGGTCTCTTTTTGATGATGTGTTAAGTAAGCAGCCACATCGCGGGCTACACCCAAATGACTCATGGCATCCATGCGATTGGGGGTAAGCCCTATTTCAAAAATATAATCCGAATAAGGTTTAAAATAGTCTGCTGCAGGGGTACCGGGTACTAGGTTGCTGGGCAATACCATGATGCCATCGTGGCTATAACCTAATCCCAACTCGTCTTCAGCACAAATCATCCCCTGGCTTTCTTCGCCCCTGATTTTAGCAGCTTTCATGGTCATGGGCTCACCAGACATTGGATAAATGGTTGCCCCAATAGTTGCAACTGCTACTTTTTGTCCAACAGCTACATTGGCCGCACCACAAACCACTTTTAATGGGGCTTCTTTGCCAATATTGATGGTGGTCAATTTTAATTTATCTGCATTGGGGTGCTGCGCACAGGTTAATACTTCTCCAATCACTACGCCCTCTAATCCACCCTTTACCTTATCATATTTATCCAAGCTCTCTACTTCTAAACCAATAGAGGTGAGAATTTTAGACAACTGCGCGGGTTCTATTGCATCCGGTAAATATTCACAAAGCCAATTGTAACTGATAGTCATAGTAAAGCGACGATGGTTAAAAATGCGAATTTAAGGTATTCGGCGTAAGTGGGACCAATCAGCCGCTCTAGTGCTATTTTGAAAGCGTTTTTAGGTATGTTGAATAGGCCCCTTGGGTAATACTATCTTTATTCCAACTGGCCATAAGAATGATCTCTATTTTCTGATTGATTAACTGTTGAATTTGCTTTCTATAATTTTGATAAGCATAATAATCTGTATCAGCCATCTGATTGATTTTATTTTGAAATAAACTTACGGGGTTCATCCAATAGGTGTTTTGAATGAATTGATTTTTCAATTCCTGTTTGGCTTCAATCTTACTTGTAGCACTGAGCATTAATTGATTGGCCAACGCACTTGAAGAATAACCCATAATTTCTTCATTTATACTGGTGTCTTTGCCTTGTTTGGTATTGGCTAAGGTTGGATAGGATTCAAACAATTTTTTTCGTTGCGCTTTCATGGGTAATTGTTGCAACTTTTCACTTTCTTCTCTGGTGATATCAATGAAGTCGGTCATGTAGCCAACTGGATATTTTAATGCCGCACTTTGATGAATGGCACCTGGCATTAAAATGCAAAATACTATCCAAACAGCAACCATTTTCAGCGCTTGATCTGAACTGCCTTTACCCCAATAGTTGATGGCATAAAACACTGCAAACCACAATAGCATGTATAAAATGAGATAAAGCGATAGTGTAAAGAACTGCGCCGTGTATTGGCCAAAAACACGGGTTGTGAATGCATAGGGTATCATGATCAAGAGCAATATGCCAATCAATAAACCGAAGTAAAACATAAATCTTGCTAAAAGCCAATGACTTGAAGACATCTGATTCACTTGAATCAAACGACTGAACCCTAAATCTTTTTCTAACCCACCAATATTGAACAACCAAACAATGATCAATATTGGCAATAAGTAAATTACTACAAAACTAAAATCGAGTGTGCCAACTGTTAAGCGCTCTGGGTTGGCGATTTCTTCGGCTAAATCGCCGTCGAATATGGTACTCCAGTTAGTGACTTTTTTGTAGTAACCAAATTGTTCAGATTGACCTAAGGAAAAAGGCATCATTGGAGATGGCGCTTTAACCGCCGTTGTTGGCATGTACCATACAGCCCAGAAGGGTTTGGTGATATTGACCCAAGGCCTATCTTCTGGTCCTACTTTACCTTCTTTAAACCATTGCTCAACTTTTTGTATGCTTTCTAGATCCTTCGTTTTAATGGCAGTAATTTCAAGTTGTTGTTGTTTGTATAATGTTAAACCGTTTTGAAGGCCATAAATAGCCGCACCCATGAAGAGCAATAATGAAACAACTTTAAATGGACTGCGAATAAAATGTTGGTACTCGGTCAGTAGAATCTTGGTTATTTGTTTCATACCAATTTTATTTTCTTAGCGTTAAACAGAACAATAAACGTAGACAAGGCAACCCAACATCCTAAACTGAATAAATCTGTTATGTAAAATGCGGTTGCTTTTTGTACGGAAGGCGCGGTGTAATCAAAATCTTTGATGGACTTAAAAAACGCATTGTTGGCTTTCCAATCCCAATCACCTGATTTAGACCCTCCATAAGCATGTTTGTCGTTAAGCGTTTTTATAAATACTCTTCTGTATAATTCCGCTTTCTTTAAAAAGTCTAAGTGGTGCAACATATCACTGCCACTATATCCCATACTGGCACTCTGTAAAGCTGCGTAAGGATTGATCAATCCAGCATATTGGTACCAGGATTTTTGACGTTGCAGTATTTGATAATGATTGCCAAAATGCTTGTCCCACACTTGATTGCCATATTCCTCATCTGCTTGCATCACAATCCCATCAAAGTTAATTGGCAATTGTTCAATGCTGTCTACTTTGTACTTGGCCAATACTTTTTCTTTTAACGCTTTTTCTCTTTGGTCTGAAGGATTGTGGCCATCAATACCTTTAGCACGGTCTTCTTGCATTGCCGCTTTAAATGATTGTCTGCTGGGTAAGGGGTGAAGTTTATCTATGGTATTACCCCAAAGTTTTGGCAAGAAAATTGTCCAAAGAATCCATACGGATAACATAGACGATAGTGCAGCAGTGCTGTTTTTCAATTTGGCTGAAAAGAAAACGGATAAGCTGGCAATGATATAGTAGTATGCTGCATACACAAGATAAATGAACAACATTCTTTGAAAACCATCAGACAAAGTACTGTTCCAATTAATTACGGTTTGGCATAAGATGGTCAGTGTTAACAAGCCCATACCGTACAACCAAATACTCAAGGCTTTCGATAAAATAATTTTAGACAATGGTGCACCCTGAAACACCAATAATTTTAATCTACCTGATTCTTTTTCACTACTGACTGATGTAAATGCCAAAAAAATCAACACCAATGGTATGATGTATTGAAGCAATAATGAAGGCTTTAGTTTTCCAAATTTTGAGATGGATAAAGATTGAGATGCTTCTGAATAAACAATTTCATTCTGCACGTGACCCTCAAGCCTAAGTACATTACCCGTAATGGCATTCACCCCCTCATCTAAGCTGCTCAATGCATTGATGGGTTTGAAGGCGTATGTGCCAAAATGCGCAGCACCATGGGGATTCATGGCATCAATACTTTCCCATTGTGCTCGAATATGTGCATGTGCTGCTATTTGCTGCGCTACCTGTGCTTTGTTCTGTTCGATACTTAAATAGGTTACAACGGATAAGCCAATTGTAAACAGGATGGTTAAGTAGGTAAGGACTTTACTGCGCAAGAGTATGGTCCATTCGTTTGCAATTATTTTAAACATGTTTGTTCAGTTTAGTCTTGCATGTATTCTAGGTATATCTTTTCTAATTCATTCGCTGATACATCTGCAGTATTCATCTCTTTGATTAATACCCCATGTTTAATAATACCAATACGATTGCATGTTTCACGAACTCTGAAAATATCGTGTGAGGCCATTAATATGGCAGCACCTTCATTGGCTAATTTTTTTAATAAAACGGATAACTCATTACTGGCCAAAGGATCCAAACCACTCGCAGGTTCGTCTAACAAGTACACTTTTGCTTTTTTGGCATAAGCAATGGCAATGCCCACTTTTTGGCGCATGCCTTTAGAATACAATTCTGTGCGTTTGTTGTGTGCTGCTTCCTGTAAACCACATAGGTTTAAGAACGCTGCCAAAGCTTCTTTTGAATAACTGATATCAGCAAGTTTGCAGAAATAATCTAAATTTTCAATGCCAGTTAAGTAAGGATATAAGTTGACATTTTCTGGAATATACCCAATATGCTTTCTGGCTTCTGCTGCATCTGTGCTGGTATTTATTCCATTGATTTCTGTTGTGCCTTCATCTGGAGCAATAAAGCCTAATAACATATTGAGGGTAGTAGACTTACCAGCACCATTTGAACCTAATAAGCCAAAAATTTCACCCGCCGCAACATTCAGCGATAGTTGATTAACTGCTTTAAGGCCTTTAAAGCTTTTGCTTGTTTGTTTAATAGAAATCATAGATCACTTTTTAATGCAACAATGTTGCAAACATAAGGATCTTTTTAACAAATGCAATAATGTTGCATTATTTTATTCAACAAACGCAAATACTATTCTTTCTTTTTGGGTTGATTTAATATCAATCTCAATGACGTGTCTTTGGTAAAATAGGCCCAGACCCAATTGATGAAGATGATTAATTTATTCCTTACGCTTAGAATCAGCATCAAGTGCAAGAACATCCAAATCAGCCAAGCAAAGTACCCTTTGAAGTTATAAAAGGGTAAATCAACCACCGCTTTGTTTCTTCCAACAGTTGCCATAGACCCAAGGTCGGTATATTCAAAATCTTTAGTAGGGGCATTGTTCAAGAGGCATTTGAGATTGTGGGCTAAGTTTTTTGCTTGATTAATGGCCACATTAGCCAGTTGTGGGTGGCCCTTTGGATACTTGGGTGTTTCCATCAACGCAATATCGCCTATGGCATAAATATTGGTGGTACCATTGATTAAGTTGAGCCGATCAACGGCCAATCGATTGCCGGGTTTTATTGCAGCGGTAGGAAGTCCATTTATTTTGTTGCCAATGACGCCTGCTGCCCAGATCACTGTTTTTGAATGTAAACGCGCACCATTGCTCAATTCTAGTGTTGTGCCATCATAATTTTTCACAAATGTTTCCGTAATAATATTGACCCCCATTTCCTGTAAATATTGCCTAGAAGTCTGCTTGGCTAAATCACTCATGCTATTTAACGTATGCGCACTGCCTTCAATTAGGTTGATATTGAATTGGGTAAAATTGATGCCAGGATAATCTTTGGGTAATATATTTTTTTTGATTTCTGCAAAAGCACCAGCCAGTTCTACGCCTGTTGGTCCGGCACCAACAATGGTTAAATTCAATAAAGCTGCTTTTTCATGGTCTTCCGCAGAAATAATGTCTTCGAATGTTTGTAAAATATGGTTTCTAATGGCAATGGCATCGTTCGTAGTTTTCAACGTAAAGCTGTGTTGCTTGATCTGCTCATTGCCAAAAAAATTGGTTGTGCAGCCGATGGCCAGCACTAAGCAATCATATTTGAACTTGCCAATTGACGTGTCAATTTCATTGTCAACGGTGTTAATTCCATATACTTCTGCTAAGCGTATTTGAAGATTTTTTTTGCGCTTGAATATATTTCTTAAAGGGAAAGAGATGCTTGCTGGCTCTAATTGTGAGGCGGCTACTTGGTAAAAAAGCGGTTGAAACTGATGATGGTTAATCTTGTCGATTAATAAAACATCAAATAGGGTTTCATCAATATTTTTAACGAATTGCACGCCAGCGAAACCGCCACCTATGACGATGATTTTTTGTTTTTCTTTTGGATTTGAAACTGACATATTGGTCATGCTGATGACGTAAAGTAAGCTTAAACGTTGATAGCTGAGCTTATGATTTGTTCACCAAATAAACAGTTGCGTTTTTGTTTCCTTTTTTCAACAATAAATTCAGTTCAACAGCTTTTTTTAAATCTCTACTTGCTGAGGCAGAAGAGATGTTTTTAAAAACATCCATGTAGTCTTTTCTAGTAAATGGGCCTTTGTTCAATGAAATGAAATACTCAATTCTATCTTGATCAGTCATGATGCGATTGTTAAATTGCAATACTTCTGCAAGGGCTTGGTTGAGCATGTTCAAGATGAATTCAATAAATGGAGTAGAATGACCAATTTTATCACTTTTAGATAAAGCCTGATAATAGTCTTTTTGATGCTGGCTGATGAATGTTTCAAATGGTAAAAATTCAAAAATGGGATATTGACTCATTAAAATCAATGTTTGCCATAGCCGTCCCATTCTTCCATTGCCATCCATAAAGGGATGGATAAATTCCATTTCATAATGAAAAACAGCACTACTAATCAATACATCGTCTTTGGTTGTTTTTAAATATTGAAACAAATCTTTCATCAAATAAGCAATGTTTTTAGCAGGTGGTGCTAGATGTGTTAGTTGATTGCCTTTTGCAATGCCAACACCCGTTTTTCTATACTGTCCATTCGTGTTGATGAGTTTATCCATCAATAATTGATGCGCTTTTAAAAATGCCTTTTCGTTTTTAAAATCAAAGCGGTTGATTTGTTCGTATACCTTGATGGCATTTATAACTTCCTGTACATCTTTTTTGGGGCCAATGACGCGTTTGTTTTCGAACAATGCAGTAACCTGATCTAATGAAAGTGTATTGCCTTCAATTTGTAAAGAAGCTTGTATTGTCTTGATTCTATTGCGTTTTCTTAACTGAGGAGTCTGTTTATTTAAATATTGTGCATTGATTTCCCCTAGTTTTTGAGCTACCTGAATGATCAGGTTTAATATGGTGTTGGTCATCAAATATGGGGGCGTCATGATAGTATCATTTGATATTATCAAAGATAAGCGGGATTTCAAGACTTCAAGTGAACCGTTAATTCATTCTCCTGAAACCGTCCCTATTTTTCCAAATTTTCTTTGTTAACCTAACAATGTTAACTTCTTCAAATAATAGAGGAAAACTTTTGAAAATGGGGGATAAGCTTAGTAAATTGTGTGAATAGCAGGGTAATTGCTGTGGATAAGCGCTGAATTAGCTGTGGAATAAATAGAGCCCAAAAAAATTTCCAGTACCAATTTCATACCGTTATATTCGCTCCCCCTAACAATGCTGTTAACAATTCGGTAACATTGTTAGGGTAGAAACAACAGGTGTTTTAAACAGAATAAGTACAACTGAGCATGGAGATTACTAGTTTAAATAAAGACAGAAAAAGAAGAAAACCAGCCATTGATTTGAGCACAATGGTCTATGGCAAAGTACCCCCTCAAGCCAAAGAATTAGAGGAAGCCATTTTGGGGGCCTTGATGTTAGAAAAAAGTGCGTTTGATACGGTCTCTGAAATCATTAAACCTGAGTGTTTTTATGTAGATGCGCACCAGTATATTTTCTTGGCGATGCAAAGTCTGCAACAAAAATCTATCCCGATAGATATCTTAACGGTGGTGGAAGAGTTGAAAATGCAGGAAAAATTAGACCTGATTGGGGGCCCTTATTTTGTGACCAAGTTGACCAATTCAGTGGTATCAACCGCCAATATTGATGCACATGCAAGGATTGTTTTACAAAAATTCATTCAGCGCGAACTGATTAAAATCAGTGGTGAAATTATTGGAGACGCCTATGAAGAAGGCACTGATGTTTTTGATTTATTAGATGAATCAGAAACCAAAATGTTCAATATCACGAACAACTACTTAAAGAAAAACTTTGAAGATATTGGTGGGGTTTTAATTGAAGCCATCACACGTATTGATGAACTCAGAACCAAAACGGACGAAATTTCTGGGGTGCCCAGTGGCTTTGCTTCTTTGGATCGCGTGACTTATGGTTGGCAGCCAACTGACTTAATCATTTTGGCAGCTCGTCCATCTGTGGGTAAAACGGCTTTTGCCTTAAACTTAGCTCGTAATGCAGCGTTGCATCCAACCAAGCCAGTTGGCGTTGGTTTCTTCTCTCTTGAAATGAGTGCGGCGCAATTGGTGCAGCGTATTTTAAGTGCGGAGAGTGAAATCAAAATGGAAAAAATCAGTCGTGGTAAATTAGAAGACTACGAGTACCAACAATTGCACAGCAAAGGGATTAAAAAATTAGAGAACGCACCATTATACATTGATGATACAGCGGCACTGAATATTTTTGAATTCCGTGCAAAAGCCAGACGAATGGTGAACAAACACAATGTAGGCATTATCATCATTGACTATCTGCAATTGATGAGTGGCAGCAACGATAGAGGTGGCAACCGTGAACAAGAAATCAGTAATATCTCTCGTAACTTAAAATCACTGGCGAAGGAATTAAAAGTGCCCATCATTGCATTGAGCCAGTTAAGTCGTGCGGTTGAAACCAGAAAGGAAAGTAAAATGCCACAATTGAGTGACCTTCGTGAATCGGGTGCCATTGAACAAGATGCCGATATGGTGATGTTCATTTATCGCCCTGAATACTACGAAGTCAACAACAACGAAATGGGTGAAAGCACTAGTGGTGAAACCCATATCCGTATTGCAAAGCATAGAAATGGGTCACTGGAGACCATCAAGTTAAGAGCCCGTTTAGAAATTCAAAAATTTGAAGACATGGATGCTGAAATGGGGCCAAGCAATTGGAAACCTATTCCACCATCATCTGCTTCTCAAGGCAATGGTGAAACGGCTTTCTTTATTCAAAAAGGCAGCAAGATGAACCAAGGTGAATTTGATGAAGGCTTAGATGAGGATGCACCATTTGCATAATACCATGCGTTATGAAAAAACTGTTTTGTGTTCTGGTTTGTCTACAACTGTTCATTGGGATTGCCATTGCGCAGTCGGCTAAATTACCCATTGTGTTTGTACATGGTTTTTTAGGCAGTGGGGATACATATGCAACGCAGTTTCAGCGCTTCATGGCCAATGGCTATTCGGCGAATCAATTGTATGTTTTTGATTGGAACAGCGTTGGCGCCAAAAACAATACCGTTGCGTTATTAGATTCTTTTGTGAATCAGGTCTTACAAAACACTGGAGCAACTAAAATTAATTTAGTGGGCCATTCTGCTGGCGGTGGTGTTGGCTATGGCTATTTGAATGACTCCCTCAGAGCCGATAAAGTAGCCAACTATGTACATATCGGCAGTGGCAAACAATTGAAACCTGCAGGTAAACATGGCGAGATCAATACCTTGAATATTTATTCCTTAGGCGATAAAGTGGTTAAAGCAGGGGATATTCCCGGTGCCACCAATGCACAACATGCTGATCACGATCATTACGAAGTGGCTACCAGTGCATTGACTTTTGAGCAGATGTTTCAATTTTTTAATCCAACGCTTAAAGCCAATGCAACCGTTAAAATGGTTAAGAAGCCAGTGGTAGCAGGCAAAGCTTGTTTAATGGGTGAAAACACACCATTGGCTAATGCAACTGTAGAAGTGTATGCCATCAATTATCAACTGGGTAAAAGGATGGATACCAAACCCATTTATCAAAGCACTACTGATGCGCAAGGCCACTGGGGACCCTTTACAGCACAAGCTGCAGTAGGGTATGAATTTGTTTTGAAACCTTCAGGAGGTCAACGCACCGTGCATTATTTTTTTGAACCATTCACCACCAACAATCCCTTGGTCTATTTAAGGGCATTGCCTAAAACAGGAATGACGGCTTTGTTATTGAATACCTTACCAGCAAAAGATGAACAAGCTGTTTTGGCCATATTTAGCAGCAATCGAGCGGTGATTGCAGGCAGAGATTCATTAACACTCAATGATTTGACCATTTCAACGCCATTGATTTCACCAGCGTCTAAAACGGCCATTGCGCAATTTATTTTTGAAGATGGAGATGGCAATAGTTCGGGTAAATTATTGGGAACCTTTAAGTCGGTACCTTTCATGAATGGCATTGATTATTGGTTGGATACCAAAAAGCCTGACCCCATTCAACTCTATTACAATGGCAAATATTTTAAATTGCCCAAACGACAGTCTGCTACCGAAGGCATTATGGTCATGGTATTGAACTAGTAAATTTTTGCAGACATGAACAACCCCTTTTTTTACGAAGCAGCATTACCCATTGCCCCCGGTTTGTATACATTGTCGGACGCTTCAAGTAAACATGCCAGTTTGGTGTTGCGCATGAAACTGGGCGATGAAATGATGTTGACCAATGGATTGGGTTTATCTAGTCTGGCTAAGATTGTATCGACTGATAAAAAAAAGACCGTTGTGCAATTGTTGCATCCACAACAAATGTCAGTAGCAAAGCCACAACATGCCATTGCCATTTCATTTGTAAAAAATGCGGCCAGAATGGAATGGTTTTTAGAGAAAGCCACAGAGCTTGGTATCACTGCGTTTTACCCATTAATTGCCGATAGAACAGAGCGCACCCATTTTAAAAAAGATCGTTGGGAGCAAATTATTGTATCCGCCATGTTGCAAAGTCAACAAGTGTATAAACCCGTTTTGCATGACCCCATTGAGTTGGATACGTTATTGCAAAACAACCAGTCCATGGCACTGTATATGGCGCATTGCGAGCCAGGTGACAAAACACCATTGTCTGCTTGCCAGATGAATCAATCTGCCATGGTTTTGATTGGCCCAGAGGGCGATTTTACACCAAGCGAAATTGAATTGGCTGCCAAAGCCGGGGCCACCATGGTCAGTTTAGGGAATACCCGCTTAAGAACCGAAACCGCCGGAATGGCTGCGGCTGTAGTTTTACAATTCCAATCATCCTTATACAATTTGTAACTTAGCCTTATGCGATCTCTATTGTTTATAAGCGTTCTCTTGTTTTCGGCCCTCATGTATTCTTGCAGTTGGAACAACGCAAAAGAGAAAGTAGTGCGCGACAGTACCATTACGGTAGCCACGTCTTACAATCCCTTGTTTTTAGACAGCATCAGTTTGGCGAAATTCATTGCAGCAAATGAGTGGGTTAAACCATTTGAACAGCAGTTCATGGATTTTTATACTGCACGAAATTTTGAATATGCATGGTTTGATTCAACAGGCCTTTCAGAACAAGCCCACCATTTTTACAATTTGCAGAATGACCATATTACACGATTATCAGACAGTGTGTTGTTCAATAAAGATTTTCAAGCATTGTATTTGGAGTATGCAAACAAGCCCGCCAAATCCATTCAAGAAAGTCAAGCACTGTTAAATACTGAGCTGATGTTTACTGGACAGTTTTTTAAATATGCTGAAAAAGTTTACAAAGGTGCAGACATTGATTTAGCTGATTTGGGTTGGTATATCCCCAGGAAAAAATTAAATCTACAGGCACTGTTAGATTCGGTCATTGAACGCAAAGCCAGTTCTCCATTAACGTATGCGCCTGTTAGTTTTCAGTATCCAAGAATGGAGGAAGCTTTGTATCGCTTGATTGACTTACAAAAAAAGGAAGTGCTGGATTCATTACCCAATCTTAAAAAATCTTTGCGCAGCGGCGACAGCAGCGCTTTAATCACCCGCATCAAACAACGATTACATTTTTTACAAGGCGATACATTAACTGAAGGTCCCTTATTCGATACCAGTTTGGTATTGGCTGTTAAACGATTCCAAAATCGACACGGCATTGATGTAGATGGCATCATTGGTAATAAAGTCATTGAAGATTTAAATCGGCCATTGAGCAAACGTGTTGAGCAATTGTTGATCAATATGGAAAGGGCCCGTTGGATGCCCCCACAGCAAGACAGCACTTATGTATTGGTGAATATTCCTGAGTATCGGTTGCGCATTTTTGAGCAGGGTAAAGTGGCCATGCAAATGAATGTGATTGTAGGCTCTTCGGCCAATAACACCGTGATCTTTAATGGCAATTTAAAATATGTGGTCTTTAGTCCGTATTGGAACGTGCCTGAAAGCATTGTGCGCAATGAAATATTGCCTGCTATAAAGCGCAACCCCAATTATATTGCACAACACCATATGGAGATTACCAAAACCAGCGGCGGGTTGCCACAAGTGCGTCAAAAGCCTGGTGCCAACAATGCATTGGGTAGGGTGAAATTTTTATTCCCGAATAACTTCAGCATTTATTTACACGATACGCCCAATCGCAATTTGTTTACACAAACCAATCGTGGATTGAGTCATGGTTGTATCAGAATTGCTGAACCTAAAAATTTTGCCAGCTTTTTATTGCGCGATCAACCAACTTACACCAGTTCGGCTATTGACAGTTTAATGTATTTAGAAAAGGAAAAATGGGTCACGCTTAAAAAGCCCGTTCCTGTTTATCTGGTATATTTTACATCATGGGTAGATCAATCAGGAGAATTACATTTCAGAAGAGATATCTATCAGCACGATCAAAAAGTGGCTCAAAAATTATTTCAACAATAAACCAATCGGGTATGCAAATAGTAGAAGTGAATAGTGCACAATTGGTAAAAGATTTTTTGGCAGTGAATGCCATCATGAATGCCGACAATCCTTGCTATATCCGAGCTTTAGACAATGAAGTCAATGAAGTATTTGATCCAGCAAAAAATAAGCATTTTAAATGGGGCAGTGCCAAGCGTTGGGTAGCAGTGACGGATGAAGGTGTGTTGGTTGGCAGAATTGCAGCTTTTACCAATGATAAATACATCAACAAAGGCACCAACTTTAAAACAGGTGGCATTGGTTTTTTTGACAGCATCAATGATCAAGCCACTGCAAACCTATTGTTTGATACGGCAAAAGATTGGTTGATGCAAATGGGCATGGAAGCCATGGATGGTCCAATTAATTTTGGTGACCGAGACAAATGGTGGGGTTTAATGGTAGAAGGGTTTAATAAAGAGCCCATGTATGGCATGTCGTTTAATCCGGCTTATTACGAAGCATTGTTTGAAGGATATGGGTTTAAGAATTATTACAATCAGTACTACTACTACATGAATGTAGACGACCCATTGCCTGAGAAATTTCCTGAGCGTTATGCCAAGTTCAATGCCAAGCCAGGCTATATGGCCAAACATGTGAAGCTGAGTCAATTAGACAAATACGCTGGTGATTTTGCCACCGTGTACAATGCGGCTTGGGCCCAACACGGGGAAGCCAAGGAAATTACCAAAGAGCAGGTCATGAAGCTCTTTAATAAAATGAAACCCATTATGGATGAACGCGTGGTTTGGTTTGCCTATTATAAAGAAGAGCCGATTGCCATGTTCATCAATATTCCAGACTTAAACCAATACTTTAAATATTTCAACGGGCAACTTGGTCTATTGCAAAAATTACAATTGTTGTGGATGAAATGGCGCGGCACCAATAAGCGATTGACTGGATTGGCTTTCGGGGTAGTTCCCAAATACCAGGCATTGGGTGTAGACAGTTATTTGATTTATGCGGCAGGTCTGCATTTGCAAAACAAGGGTTGGTATGAACAATACGAAATGGGTTGGGCCGGTGATTGGAACCCCAAAATGGTGAATATTTACAAAAGTTTGGGTGGAACCCAAAGCCGGAGAATGGTGACTTTCCGTTATATCTTCAACGAAACATATCCTTTTGAACGACACCCCGAGATGGACTATAAATAAGTTATATTGCAGCAATTTCTATGGACAATTTCATCGTTTCAGCCCGTAAATATCGTCCCCAAAACTTCAATACAGTGGTGGGGCAACAACATATTACTACTACGTTAAAAAATGCCATTCGCAATAACCAATTGGCCCATGCATTTTTGTTTTGTGGACCAAGAGGTGTGGGTAAAACCACTTGCGCGCGGATTTTGGCCAAAACTATTAATTGTACCAATCAAACACCAGAAGGAGAAGCTTGCAATACTTGTAACAGTTGTGTGTCTTTTGATGCAGGAACGTCCATGAATATTCATGAACTGGATGCAGCGAGCAACAACTCGGTTGATGATATTCGTACATTGGTAGAACAGGTCAGATTTGCACCACAAGCCGGCAAATACAAAGTATATATAGTGGATGAGGTACATATGCTCAGTTCAAGTGCCTTCAATGCATTTTTGAAAACTTTGGAAGAGCCACCACCGCATGCCATTTTTATTTTGGCTACTACAGAGAAACATAAAATTTTACCCACGATTTTAAGCAGGTGTCAAATTTTTGATTTCAAAAGAATAACCAATAACGATACGGTTGAACATCTGCAAGAAATAGTTGATAAGGAACAGATCAATGCCGAGAAAGCAGCGCTACAAGTGATTGCCCAAAAAAGTGAGGGTTGCATGCGCGACTCCTTGAGCATTCTAGATAAGATTGTCAGCTTTACCAATGGCACCGTCACGTATCAAAACACTTTAGAGCATCTCAATATATTAGACGAAGATTATTTCTTTCAATTATTGGCTTGTATGCAACAACAAGATATGGCTGGCGCCATGTTGTTGTTTGATCAAATTAACCGCAAAGGATTTGAAGGTGATTTGGTGTTGAATGGGTTTGCTGAATTTATCCGCAATTTATTGGTTTGCAAAGACGCCAAGTCTGCTGCATTATTAGAAGTGGTAGAAGGCATGCAAGAAAAATACCAACAAGTTGCCCAACAAACCAGCTTGAGTTATTTGGTAAGCGCGCTCAATATCTTAAACGATACAGAAGTCAATTATAAAATGGCACGCAACAAGCGATTGCATGTAGAGTTGGCGTTGATTAAACTCAGCTTCTTGCAACAAGCCATTGAATTAACCACCAATCAATCAGCGGTGGTTAAAAAAAAACGACTTGACGGTCCGATTGCTTTCAAAACCAAGCTGATACAGCCATTGGTGCCACCAACACCAGCCAATACCAACGGTTCTGGCAACGCAAACACCAATGCGAGCGCACCAACACAGGGCCCGAAACTTTATGTGGCTGAAGCTGCAAGCAAGAGCACTGCCGTACAAGCAACAGCAGCTGCACAAAGTAATCTGTCTACTCAAACAAGCACTACTTCACCAAATTCTGTTGCGGCAGCTGCACCAACAGGCACAATCAAAACTGGTCCCAAAAAATCTTTGTTAGATGCGCTCAAGGAAAAAGCCGGCAACAGTTATCAAATTGAAGAAGTAAAAGAAGCCAAGCCTTTAACCGAAGAAAGTTTGCGAGCTTTTTGGGATGCATACATCATTCAGTTAGAACAACAATTAAAACATTCTGCAGTTGGCACTTTTAAAATCGCCAGTTTAGAAATTGACAATGATATCCATTTTACTGTACGCGTATCTGCGGTAACTGCGCAGAAATTTATTGAGAGCGAGAAGATGGTGCTTATTGATCAATTACAAACACAGTTTAATAATCGCGCCATCAACTTTACTATTTTAGTAGAAGAGGGTGAAAAAGAAGATGTGCCCTTGCATATGCGATTAAACAGCAAACAAAAATTTGAACGCATTGCCGAGCAATATCCCTTGGTAAAAGAACTGCGTGATAAGTTGCGCTTAGAAATTGATTATTAGTGTTGCTTGTTGCAGTCGTTACATACCACAATAATATGTTCTGCAAATTTTGGGCTGATGCGATTGCGAACCCCTTTCACTTCAATTTCCATTAAGTCGTCGTAAGCCTGTCTGCTTTTGATTTTGATGCGTTGGTTGATGGCCAAGCCCAATGAATCTGCGTATTGTAAGAATGCTGCTGAATTGTCTTTTACACCAACCATTTTACAAGTATGCCCTACTTCTTCGGTCACCAAAGATTTTCTGGCTTCAATCACCAGCTCACCTTTTGCATTAGGAATTGGATCGCCGTGCGGATCTGCTGATGGATAATTGAGAAACTGGTCTAATTTGTCAATTAATTTTTTGCTTTGTATATGTTCTAATTGTTCAGCTACTTCATGTACTTCATCCCAACTAAACGCCAGTTTCTCGAATAAGAATGTTTCCCATAAGCGGTGTTTGCGCACAATGTCTACCGCTAATTTTTTGCCTTCTTTGGTTAGGGAAGACTTGCCATATTTTTCGTACTGAATCAGTTTTTTGTCTTTGAGTTTCTTCAACATATCGTTCACGGATGCAGGCTTAATGCCTAAGTGACTGGCAATTTCATTGGTGCCAGCTTCTGTTTTATCGCCTGCTTCAATGGTTAGTTGAAACAGCCCCTTGATATAGTTTTCCTCTGTGTAAGACAATACTTGCATTTGGTAAAAATAAAGGAAAAAGCAAACAAAATTTGTTAGGTTAGTCTAACATTTATAATTTTACGCCCAGAACAATGAAACAAGCATTCATCATAGGATTGATTATAGGGCTCAGTTTATTCGGTCAGGTTGCCCACGGGCAGGCGGCGGCCGATACGTCTGCATTGCGCAAACGCGATGCGGCGGACACAACCAAATTGCGCAACCCCATTGCGGCAGACACCTCTAAACTGCTGAAACCCAATGAAAGTGTATTGGAAGAAGTGGTGGTAACGGGAACATTGAAAGAAGTGAAGCGCGTGGAAAGTCCTGTACCTGTTGAAGTGTATACGGCTGCATTCCTCAAGAAAAACCCTGCTTTCCATGTATTTGAAGGCTTGCTTCATGTAAACGGGGTCAGGCCACAGAGCAATTGCAATATTTGTAATACGGGTGAAATTAGAATCAATGGATTGCCTGGGCCATATACAATGGTCTTGATTGATGGGATGCCCATTGTGAGCAGCCTGTCCACAGTGTACGGATTATCGGGTATTCCAGCTTCTATGGTAGAACGCATAGAAATTGTAAAAGGCCCTGCGTCTACCTTATACGGCAGTGAAGCCATTGGTGGTTTAATCAATGTGATCACCAAAAAAACAGGCACTGCTCCGCATCTATCAGCGGATTTAATGACCACTACATGGGGCGAAATCAATACCGATCTAGGATTTACCACACAAGTAAGCCGCAAAGCCACTTTGTTAACAGGCCTCAACTATTTCAATTACAGCCATCCCATCGATCAAAATAAAGATGGCTTTACCGATCTAAGCTTGCAACAAAGACTGTCCATTTTTCAAAAATGGT
>JAIXYL010000056.1 GCA_027490265.1 Sediminibacterium sp. | reverse complement strand
TTCCATATTACAATGTTGGGCAAATTGATTAGCACTGTCGTATACATAGGCAATACCACCACTCATGCCTGCACCAAAATTTCTGCCGGTTGGTCCGAGAATTACGGCAACACCCCCAGTCATATATTCGCAACCGTGATCCCCAATGCCTTCAACCACTACGTTGGCCCCTGAATTTCTTACCGCAAATCTTTCACCAGCTTTACCGCAGATATAGGCTTCTCCAGATGTTGCACCATATAAAGCAACATTTCCAATGATGCTGTTTTGTGCAGCGGTAAATTGTGCTTTAGCATCAGGATAAACCACCAATGTAGCCCCACTTAAGCCCTTGCCAAAATAATCATTCGCATCGCCTTCTAATTCAAGCTTCAACCCCTTGGTATTGAATGCGCCAAAGCTTTGACCAGCCGTGCCTTTGAACTTGAAATGAATGGTGTCTTTGGGCAATCCAGCACCTTTGTAGCGTTTGGTGATTTCATTCGATACAATTGTTCCAACGGTTCGATTGGTGTTCACAATATCAAATGCCCCAACGCATTTTTGGCCCGTTTCAATCGCAGGGGCGGCAACTTTTAATAGTTGCCAATCTAACACATCATTGATGCCATGGTCTTGAAGTTCTTGGGCAAACAAACCAGTATTGTCTAATGCTGGCATTTTGTAAAGAATACTCGACAAATCTAAGTGTGCATATTTCCAATGTGTAGCATCTGTTTTTTGAACCAGATAGTCGGTTTGGCCAATCATTTCATTCACCGTTCTAAAACCAAGTTCTGCCATTATTTCTCGGAGTTCTTGGGTAATGAATTTGAAAAAATTCACCACATGGTTCGGGTCGCCTGTGAATCTTTTGCGCAAAGTTTCATCTTGTGTGGCAACGCCCACCGGACAAGTATTCAAATGACATTTCCGCATCATGATGCAACCTTCTACAATTAATGCAGCAGTAGCTACACCCCATTCCTCAGCACCTAATAATGCAGCCATGGCAATATCTCTGCCCGTTTTCATTTGGCCATCAGCTTGTACAATGACCCTTGAGCGTAATTTATTTTTTACCAAGGTTTGATGGGTCTCGGCCAATCCAAGTTCCCAAGGAAGCCCTGCATGTTTTACTGAACTAATTGGAGACGCACCCGTACCGCCATCGTGTCCGGCAATCAACACCACATCTGCTTTGGCTTTTACAACCCCAGCAGCAATCGTACCTACACCTGCTTTAGATACCAGTTTCACATTGATGCGAGCAGCTCTATTGGCATTTTTTAAATCAAAAATCAACTGTGCCAAATCTTCAATAGAATAAATATCGTGATGTGGGGGAGGGGAGATTAAACCAACCCCGGGTGTTGCGTGTCTGGTTTTTCCTATCCATTCGTCAACTTTATGACCGGGCAGTTGACCACCTTCGCCTGGCTTGGCACCTTGTGCCATTTTGATTTGTATTTCATCAGCTTCTGTTAAATACAGGGCAGTTACACCAAATCTTGCTGAAGCCACTTGTTTAATGGCAGAACGCATAGAATCGCCATTGGGCAAAGGGGTATACCTGATTTCATCTTCACCACCTTCACCGGTATTGCTTTTGCCCCCCAAACGATTCATGGCAATGGCAAGTGTAGTATGGGCTTCCCAAGAAACAGATCCAAATGACATTGCACCAGTTGCAAATCTTTTGTAAATATTTTCTGCTGGTTCAACTTCATCTATGGAAATGGATGGGCGATTAGTTTTAAAATCAAATTGACTTCTTAATGTACAAGCCTGTTCACTTTGATGGTTGATGAGCGATGAGTATTTTTTAAAAATACTATAGTCGTTTTTCTTAGTGGACTCTTGTAATAAATGAATGGTTTGGGGATTAAACAAATGGAATTCGCCTTTGCGTTTCCATTGATAAACGCCACCAACAGGCAAGCGATCAATGGATTTGTTTTTTTTGCTGAATGCAAAAAAATGTTTGGCCAATGTTTCGCGTGCAATATCATCTAATCCCATGCCTTCAATGCGCGATGTGGCGCCAGTAAAATATAAATCAACCACGGATTTATTGATGCCAATGATCTCAAAAATTTGTGCCCCTTGATAACTTTGTAAAGTTGAAATGCCCATTTTTGAAAACACTTTCAACAAGCCATCATTCACTGCTTTAATGTAATTCTTTTTCAATTGTTCAACATCCAAAACAGTATCTAGTTTTTGTGACATTTTCATATCACGTATAGAAGACAAGGCTAAATATGGATTGATGGCAGTAGCACCAAATCCAATCAAACAAGCAAAATGATGGGTCTCCCAAACATCGCCCGCTTCAACAATTAATCCAACCTGTCCTCTGTATCCTTTCTTAATCAAATGATGATGCACCGCAGCTGTTGCTAATAAAGATGGAATGGGAGCATGGTCTGAATCAATGGCGCGGTCTGTTAAAATAATCACTTCAAATCCATCCTGAACCGCATCAACAGCATACCTACACAAACGATCAATGCCAGCTTTTAAGGAGCCTGGTTTTCCATCAGCCCTAAAATAGGTTTGCAAGGTCTTGGCTTGAAACACACCTGTATCAATGCTTCTGATTTTTTCTAATTCATGATTATTCAGAATAGGGTGTTGCAAAGCAACACTATGACAGGCTGTATCTTCTTCTACCAATAAGTTCCCATTGCTGCCTGCAAAAGTGGCCAAAGACATGACCATTTTTTCACGAATGGGGTCAATTGGTGGATTGGTGACTTGCGCAAACAATTGTTTAAAATAGGCACTCAAGTGTTGTGGCTGCTGACTTAATACAGCCAATGGTGCATCATTGCCCATTGAGCCAATCGGTTCTTTGCCATCAATAGCCATCGGTGCAATAATGGTATCTAAGTCTTCTGTGCTGTACCCAAATGCTTTTTGGTATTTGAACACTTGGTCGTGTTCAAGATGCGTGAACATCACACGTGGCTCTGGCAATTCTTCTAATCGAATTTTATATTTATTCAACCATTCTGCATATGGCTTTTGCGAACAAATGGTTTGTTTGAGTTCTTCATCTGAGATAATTCTGCCTTCAGCCATATCCACTACAAACATTTTACCCGGTTGAAGCCTCCCTTTCTCTTTTACATTTGCGGGGTCTATGGGGAGCACACCCGTTTCGGAAGCCATGATCACTCTGTTGTCGTGGGTAATGGTATAGCGAGAGGGCCTTAATCCATTCCGATCTAAAGTGGCCCCAATCATTTGCCCATTGGTAAATGAAATGGAAGCTGGGCCATCCCAAGGTTCCATCAAACAAGCATGGTATTCATAAAACGCTTTTTTAACAGGATCCATTTGGGTATTGCCATCCCAGGCTTCTGGAATCAACATCATCATCACGTGTGGTAAAGATCTACCCGTTAATGTCAGCAATTCAATCATATTGTCTAAACAAGCAGAGTCGGATTGCCCATTGGTTACAATGGGTAAAATCATGTCTAATTCTTCTTTAGAGAATGCGGGCGTTGTAAATCCTTTTTCACTTGATCTTAGCCAATTTAAATTCCCTTGAAGTGTATTGATTTCGCCATTGTGCGCAATATATCTAAAGGGTTGCGCCAATTTCCAAGAAGGGAATGTATTGGTAGCAAATCTTGAATGCACCAATCCAAATGCAGAGACCATGCGCTTGTCAGACAGATCTGTAAAATAATTGCGCACTTGATTACTGGTGAGTTGTCCTTTATAGATGATGGTTTTAGAAGACAGCGATACCATGTAAAAACCAATTTCGTCTTTGCGAATGGTGTTGTTGATGGTATGAGAAGCATAGTTGCGAAGAATAAATAATTTTCTTTCAAAAGCTTCTTGATCTTGAATATGATCAGGGCAAGCTACAAATACTTGTTCCATGCAAGGCTCTACTGACAATGCAGATGGGCCAATATCTGATTTGTTGACAGGTACTTTTCTATAGGCAATAATGTCTAACCCAAGTTTTTCTGCTGCACGATTAAAAATATCTCTACACTCTTCACGCAGTCCTACAGATTTTGGAAAGAAAATCATGCCTACGCCATAGCGGCCAGCATTCGGTAAATGTTTTCCCAATTGCAAACATTCATCAAAGAAAAATTCGTGTGGAATTTGAATGAGTATGCCCGCGCCATCACCCGTATTGTTCTCGCATCCGCAAGCACCGCGATGCTCCATATTTTCTAAAACGGTTAATGCATCTGAAATATGTTGGTGACTCTTGTGTCCGTTGATATTGGCTACAAATCCAATGCCGCAAGCATCGTGTTCAAATGAAGCATCGTAAAGGCCTCCATTGTTCTGTGTACTAAACATCTAGTCCAGTTTAAACGTGGGATAATAATGGCGGCAATCAGACCTAAATTAATTAATAAAGTCGATAAAATAGAATATTTTTTAAGTTATTCAGTAATATTTTGATAATTGTTTATAATTAATCTGATTATGTTAGAAATATATCAATACTATTCACTGCATATGACACCATCGTGATTTATTTGGACAACATTTTTTTGATTGGTTCTTCATTTCCTGTAAGCTGCCAGGCTACTAAAGAAACCGGAATGATGCCAGCTGCATAAAATTTTTCAAAAAAATCGTACAATGTAAAGTTTTGTTGATGCAAACGTCCCATGTCCATCATTAAATCTTCAATCAAGAATTTGCCTGTAACATAACAAGTGCCGTAAGCAGGTTGGCGTAAATATAAATGTTGTTCAAACCCTACTAAACTTTCATCCCCGGTCCAACCTTTAGGTGTCCATTCTACTTGAAATTTTCTTGCTTGTTCGTAATTGATCATATTGGCTTGCGCATATAAGGAAGCCAATCCTCTTGCACATCGTTGCGCCAACATGATCCAAACTAATTCTCTGGCTCTTGGATTTTCATCCCACATTCCTGCATGCATGAGCGTTTCTTCCATGCTGGTTGCTAAACCTTCATCCCGCATCATCCACATATTATAGGGCAAAGCATCTTTACGCAGTAAGCTGTTGTTTGGATCTTTAACCAGTCCTTCCACTTCAAACCAATGGGTAGAATGTGAATACAAAACTGCAGGGGCTAAATGGCTTATAATTGAAAAGAAATTTCTGTTTTGCTCAGGTACAAAATCACCTAAATGTTTTCGAAGCGCAGGCTCCATATAATCTTTAACGGGCAGTATTTTTTTCTGTTTTATGAATTGCATCATTTTAGTAACCGCTTCATCTGTTTTTTGAATGTATTCTGCTTTATTTCCTATTGGAATTAATGGTGGTAAATGTTTATTTCTTTCTCTTTCTAATTGTAAGGATGCATATGCTCTGGTTAATTCTCTTTTTAGCAGCATCACTTCGTCATCCCAAGTAAGTGGAACGAGCAATACATTTTTTAAGTGCCAATTATAGGCGTCTTTCCCAATGCCTGATGCACCGTTTTTTGAAGGAAGTTGCTGTTGTAGCCATTGTATGAATTGAGTGCAGGCTTTTTTTGCGGCAACAATTGAATTGGTTAAAGCAGTAGAAGTATTGTTTGTTTTCTTGGCTAGTTCATCTAAGATAACCACTTGGTCTTGTATATTTCCAATCCCCGCACTCCATAGGTCTCTTGCATTTCCTGTTAAATTTATTTTTGCTTGTTCGTATAGCGGAGGAATTATTTTTAAAGAAGCGGATAGTTTTTCTGCATCAATAGGGGAGAGTGGAAATTGATATTTCCACAATTCAATCGCAGAAAAACTAGTTGGGCCCTCATGATCAGGTGTATCACTTTGTTCGTTCCATATAATTGCATAAAAGGCAGGGTCACGTTGCCAAGGTTTTAATATGTGGCAATTGTATTCAAGGGCATTCATCTCTGCCTTTATTAATACATAGTCTACACGATTTTCTATGGACCAACCCGATGTATCAATTTTTGCATGTTGGTTTTTATACTGCAATAATTTCTGATAAATTTGATTAATGGTTTGTTTACGATAGTCAGGAACGCCATTGGGTAAAGCAGTACGTTCTAATTGTCTTAATGCTTTACCAAGTGTTAAAAGCGCTGAATAGGTAGTAAGAGGTGTTTGACTAAAGGTGTTCAGCCCAACTAATGAAGAGAGTAATACCGCAATCATCAATTTCATATCAATCAATTTGCGGTAAAAGATACTAACTAAATAATATCAATTCTGTAATTCAATTGTTTATTCAATTGAATAGTTGCATTCATAGGATAGATGCCAAATACGGCACTGCCGCTGCCGCTCATACTTGCATATAAAGCGCCGTCTTTGTACAGTGCCAATTTGATTGCTTCAATAGCCGGATAATTTTGTTGGATGGGTGCTTCAAAATCATTGCTTAAATGATGCTTCCAATCCTCAATGGGCAATTGAATGATTTCTTTAATTGATCTTGTAGGTAAACTGGGTTTAATTTGTTCAAAGGCCCACTTTGTATTGATGTGGATGCCAGGGTGTACTATAACAAACCGATTGCCAGATAAATCTAAGTTAATGGGGGTTAATAATTCTCCCCTGCCTGTTGCATAGCAAGCCGCATTCATGATAAAAAAAGGACAGTCGCTTCCTAGTTTTGCGGCATACGCCATCAATTGGTCTGTAGTTAGATTCAATTGATATTTTTCATTCATCAATTTTAATGCAAATGCACCATCTGCACTTCCTCCGCCTAATCCTGCTCCCATCGGAATGATTTTGTGTAAATGCATTTGCACAGGTGGCAACTGAGGGAAGTCTTCTTTTAGCAGCTGATAGGCTTTTAAACAAAGATTTGATGCTGGATTGCCTGGGATGTCTAAGCCGGTTGATTGAAATTGCAATGTAGTGGCACTCACTACTTCTAAAATGTCTGTTAATGGAACGGGGTAGAATACGGTTTCCAATTCATGGAATCCATCCGGTCTTTTTCCGGTGATATGTAAACCTAGATTAATCTTGCAATTGGGAAAAACGACCATAAGGTTTAATGCAATGCACTATTTTCTTTTTTTCAATTCATCACGAATGGCAATCGCTCTGATATAATCTTCTTGGTCTAATACTTCGTTTAATAAGTTGTTCAGCTCTTCAATATTCAGGGTACTTAAATCGGATCGATCGCTGGTATTGGCTGGTTCTTCTGAACCAACTGCTTCCATTTTTGGTTTAGCCGCGCCACCTTCTTCCATTGCAATGCCAGCACTTTCTAAAATAGTATCGTAGGTATAAATAGGGCATCCAAATCGAACAGCCAATGCCAAAGCATCGCTGGTTCTGCTGTCAATTTCCACCGTATCGTTATCGGTATAACAAACCAATTTTGAATAGAAGATGCCTTCTTGCAAATCGTTGATGATGATTTCTTGAAGTTCTACACCAAAAGCATTCATGAAGTTTTTCATGAGGTCATGAGTAAGAGGACGGCTGGGGTGCATATTTTCTAATGCAACTGCAATGGCTTGCGCTTCAAAGCCACCAATTACAATGGGTAGTCTGCGTAATCCATTTTTTTCACCCAACACAACCGCATAAGAGTGGGTTTGTGTAATGCTGTGCGATAGCGCTACAATTTCCAATTCAATCTTCTTCATATTGTGTGCTAAATTAACTTAAAAATACGAATCAATTATGCATGGGTTTGTTTCTGCAGCCATTTGTCGAAAATGAATGTGCCGAATGGGAAAAAGGCTGCTAAAAATGCATAGATCAAATATTTGAAAGGCCAGTTTGATTGTTCTTTTACCCAAAGGGCCAATGCCAAATAAGCCACAAATAAAAGTCCATGTGCCCAGCCAGTATATTTTACTGCTAATGGGTAACCTGCTAAATATTTTAAGGGCATGGCAATCCCTAATAAAACCAATAGGGAAATGCCTTCTGCGTAGCCAATATTTCTAAATAATGTGGATGCTGGGGAATGTGATGCTTGCATGGTGCAAAACTACCAAAATTTATGTGCAAATTGTGTTGTTAAAACTTTGAAAAATGCCACTTTTTACTATACAAGACATCCCATCATGCCCATTGATTGAAGGGTATGACGCGCAGTTCATTCATACTGCCCAAGCAACGTATTCGCATGTGAAAGCAATGGCTGGTGCAGTTTTACCAATGCACGCACATCCTCAAGAGCAGGTCTCTTATATTTTAGAGGGAACTTTTGAATTAACGGTAGATGGCGTTAAACATGTATTGGTGCCTGGGCAAGTATTTGTGATTCCTTCAAACACTTTGCACAGTGGGCTAGCCATCACTGATTGTTTTATACTCGACGTCTTCACGCCAGTGCGTGAAGACTATCGAGAAAAAGGTGGGATTCAATTAGGTTAAGCGCCTGCTTTCATTTTCTGAATAGCTGCGGTTAATTGTGGCACAACTTCAAAAGCGTCTCCAACAATACCGTAATCGGCGGCTTTAAAGAATGGTGCTTCTGGGTCTTTATTAATCACCACAATCACTTTAGAACGGTTAACCCCTGCTAAGTGTTGAATGGCACCAGAAATACCAATGGCAATATATAAGTTAGGGGCAACCTGAACACCTGTTTGACCAACGTGTTCATGGTGTGGTCTCCAATGTGCATCGCCCACTGGACGGCTACAAGCGGTTGCTGCTCCTAATTCTTTGGCAAGGTCTAATAAAATACCCCAATGTTCTGGGCCTTTTAATCCTCTACCGCCACTCACTACAATATCCGCTTCTGTTAATGGCACTTCTCCAGTGATTTTATTCACTGCGGTTACTTTTACTTTTGGTTCAGCTACAGTAACTGCAAGGGCTTCAACCACAGCCGTACCTTCGGTAGCAACTGTCTTATAACTATTAGGATTTAATGAAATGACTTTAATAGGAGAAAGCACATTTACATGCGCAAATGCTTTCCCTGAAAACACGGTTTTTTTCACAGAGAATCCATTATTGGTTTCAGGCAATGCACAAGCACCAGCCACTAGACCAGCTTTTAATTTTGCAGCTACTCTTGCCGCAACAGCTTTACCTGTTTGGTTATGTGAAAATACCACTACAGATGCGCTGCTGGCAGTGGCCGCTTGGCTGATCACGCTGGCATACAATTGTGCATCTACAGTATTTAAAGCAGCATTGTTTACTTGATGAATTTTTTGTACACCATATTTTCCTAATGCAGCGAGGTCATCAGATACAGTACCTAAAACAATACCTTCTGCAGTGGTGCCCAATTGCTTGGCTAAATCAGCTCCGTAGGTTAATGCTTCTAATGAAGATTTTTTAACGATACCTTCAGATTGATCGATGAATATTAAAACAGACATGTTGAATGATTTGATGGTTAATGAAACGCGTTCAGAATTTAAATGGCTTTGGCTTCTTCGTGTAATAATCTTACCAATTCCGCAACATTATCAGGCGCCACTAATTTAACACCTGCTTTTGCTGGTGGTAATTCAAAACTGGCAATGCTGGTTAATGCGTCAATGGCTGCTGGCTCTACCACTTTCAATGGTTTGGTTCTTGCAGCCATAATGCCACGCATATTGGGAATGCGTTGTTCGGCCATTCCTTTTTGACAGCTTACCACAACAGGTAATGCTACTTCAGCTGTTTCTTCACCACCTTCAATTTCGCGAACCACTGTTGCAGTGTTGCCATTTAAATCGAATTTGGTTGCTAATGAAATATAAGGCGCATCTACAAGTTCAGCAATCATTCCACCAATAGATGAACCATTGTAATCAATGGTTTCTTTACCAGTGAAAATAATATCGTAACCACCTTGCTTGGCTACTTCTGCAATTTGTGCAGCAATATAATAGGCATCACTGTTATCGGTATTCACTCGAATGGCTTCGTCACCACCCAATGCCAATGCTTTTCTAATGATTGGTTCTGCATCCGCATTTCCAACCGTTACCAAATGAATGGTTGCAGCTGGGTTGCTTTCTTTTAATTCAATGGCACGTACCAACGAATACCATTCGTCGTAAGGATTAATGATCCATTGTACACCGGCTTCATCAAATTTGGTATTGCCATCTGTAAAGGCAATTTTAGAAGTCGTGTCTGGTGTTTTGCTAACACAAACTAAAATCTTCATATGGTTATGGTTTATCTATTAAATAGTTGTTTATGCAACTATTGCAAATATAATGCGTGAAATGAACAACTGTTCGTATTTAACCAAAAAATAACCAAAAAGTTTCGGGCTTTAAGGTTTGGGCTTTTCTGGGCTAGATTCCTTTGACATTTCTTTAGCAAAAAATGCAGCCAGATTTGCCAATTCTTCCTTGGTTAATGTATTATCTATTTTAGACAAGGCATCATTAGACAGGGCTTTGTCTAATGCTTGGTCTTCTTGATTGATGTCTTCTTTTTCCACACTGTAAAAGTAGGGAATTTCATACTTTAGCCAGATGAACAGAATTGAACAAATTCAACAAATGCTGTTGGCCAATCCTAAAGACCTTTTTTTAAGACATGCGTTGGCTTTAGAATGGATTAAAATAGGAAAGGATGCGGATGCCAAAGAATTATTCATCAGCATTTTATCCGACGCGCCAGATTATGTTGGCTCCTACTATCATTTGGCTAAATTGTTAGAGCGTTTGCAAGAAACGGAACAAGCCATTGCATGGTACGAAAAGGGGATGGCAGCCGCTAAAACAGCCAAGGACCAACATGCATACAACGAACTACAATCCGCTTACGAAGACCTTGTGTATTAATTATAATCATTGATCCATTAATCATTGCTTTATGCCCTACGATTACCAACGTTATCAAACACCTACTGGTACCACCCTCAACTGTAAAGGGTGGGTTCAAGAAGCCGCATTACGCATGCTGTTGAACAATTTAGATCCAGCTGTGGCTGAAAGGCCTGAAGATTTAATTGTGTATGGTGGGCGGGGTAAAGCTGCTAGAAGTTTTGAAGCACTGGATCAAATAATCAAGTCTTTAAAATCTTTAGAAGACGATGAAACCTTATTGATTCAAAGTGGTAAACCAGTTGGCATTTTAAAAACCCATAAAGATGCGCCTCGCGTATTGTTGAGCAATTCTCAATTGGTGCCGAATTGGGCCAATTGGAAACATTTCACTGAATTGGAACAAAAGGGATTGATGATGTACGGCCAAATGACCGCAGGCAGTTGGATTTATATTGGTTCGCAAGGCATTGTACAGGGAACATTTGAAACCTATGCAGCCATTGCCAATCAACATTTTGGTGGCACATTAAAAGGCACATTAAATGTTACCGCTGGTTTAGGTGGGATGGGAGGGGCGCAACCTTTGGCCATCACCATGAATGAAGGCGTAGCATTGGTAGCTGAGGTAGAAGAATGGCGCATTGATAAGCGTGTTGAGACCAAATATTTAGACGAAAAATTTGTAGAGATTGATCAGGCAATAGATCAAGCCTTACAATACAAAGCCACTGGCCAGGCTAAAAGTATTGGGGTGCTTTGTAATGCCATCGATTTATTGAAAGCATTGATTGATCGTCAAATTATTCCCGATACATTAACCGATCAAACCTCTGCACATGACCCATTGATTGGTTATACGCCGCATCAGATGACCAATGCCGAAGCTGCAGCTTTGCGCGCGTCTGATCCTGAAAGTTATATTGCCAAAAGTTATGAAAGCATGTATCTGCATGTGCAATTGATGTTGCAATTGAAGGATATGGGTGCCATCACTTTTGATTACGGCAACAATATCAGAGCCAGAGCAAAAGAATACGAAGAACAGCAACAATCCAAAGGCCTTCAACTCCAATATGCAGTTGGCCGATCATTTGATTTTCCGGGTTTTGTTCCAGCTTATATACGGCCATTGTTCTGTGAAGGGAAGGGCCCTTTCAGATGGGCAGCACTCAGCGGCGATCCAGCAGATATTGCAGTAACCGATGCGCTTATACAAGACCTATTTCCAGAAAACAAAAGCATGCAACGTTGGATGGCTATGGCCAAAGAAAAAATATCGTTTCAAGGCTTGCCAGCAAGAATTTGTTGGTTAGGTCAAGGTGAAAGAGAGATAGCTGGTTTGGCATTTAATGACTTGGTTAAAACGGGAAAAGTGAAAGCCCCCATTGTTATTGGGAGGGATCATTTAGATACTGGTTCAGTTGCATCGCCCAATAGAGAAACCGAAGCCATGCTTGATGGCTCTGACGCTGTTGCAGACTGGCCCATCTTAAATGCATTGGTGAATACGGCAGGTGGCGCCAGTTGGGTGTCTTTGCATCACGGTGGTGGTGTTGGTATGGGGTATTCAATTCACGCGGGCATGGTGATTGTAGCTGATGGCACAGACGATGCAGCAGCAAGACTGTCTAGGGTTTTACGCAATGATCCTGGCATGGGTGTGATCAGACATGCGGATGCAGGGTATCCAATCGCCAAAGCCACAGCTGCAAAGTTTAATCTAGAATTGTAGATTCACCCATCCATCATAATCCAGTGGAATCATACGGAACTCTAGTATAAGTTTTGTATTATTACTGCATGAAAAATACCATGCAAAATGTCCACAAATCCCTTGGCCTACTAGTGGTAGCGCTGGGATTACAAGCCATGCCTTTATCGGCTCAGGAAACGCTCAATCCAACCGTTGAAGCCATCATTAAAGAAGCCAATACCAATTCTCAATTGAAAAGATTGGGACATGAATTAATGGATGGTGTTGGGCCAAGATTGGTGGGTTCTTCCAAAATGGTGCAAGCCAGTGATTGGGCCATTGCGCAGTATAAAAACTGGGGTATTGAAGCCAAAAGAGAAAACTACGGTACATGGAGAGGTTGGGATAGAGGCGTTACCCATATTGATATGGTTGCGCCATGGACCAAATCATTAGAAGGTACACAGTTGGCATTTAGCCCCGCTACAAAAAAACCAGTAACAGCTGAAACCATTGTATTAGCTGACGTTGCTGATTCATTAGCATTCGTTGCTTGGTTGCCAAACGTTAAAGGAAAATTTGTTTTGATATCCATGCCTCAGCCAACAGGCCGACCAGATTATAACTGGGCAGAGTTTGGTACCAAAGCTGCTACAGAAAAAATGAAAAAAGAGCGTGCAGATGCAACAGAAGCGTGGCGGAAGCGCATCAGTAAAACAGGCTTATCAGCTGCAAAATTAGCACAAGCATTAGAAAATGCTGGTGCAGTTGGTGTGGTAGGCAGCTTGTGGAGCAATGGGTTTGGCGTGAATAAAATTTTTGCAGCCAATACCAAAAAAGTACCCACCATTGATATTGCGCTTGAAGACTATGCACTATTGTTTCGTTTAACTGAATCGGGTCAAGCGCCTAAAATTTCGGTGTTTGCACAATCCAAAGAATTAGGTGTAGTACCTACATTCAATACATTAGCTGAAATCAAGGGTACTGAAAAACCCAATGAATACGTAATGCTGTCTGCCCATTTTGATTCATGGGATGGCGGAACAGGTGCAACAGATAATGGCACTGGCACATTGGTTATGATGGAAGCCATGCGTATTTTAAAAGCTGTGTATCCAAATCCTAAACGCACCATTTTAGTGGGCCATTGGGGTTCCGAGGAGCAGGGGTTAAATGGATCAAGAGCATTTGTAGAAGATCATCCAGAAGTCGTAAACAATTTGCAAGCCTTGTTCAATCAAGACAATGGAACGGGTCGTGTGGTGAATATTGGCGGTGCAGGGTTTAAATATTCAAAGGATTTTCTGACGCGTTGGTTGGCTGCTGTGCCATCTTATATCAGAGATACGGTACGAACCAGTTTCCCAGGTTCACCAGCAGCTGGTGGATCAGACAATGCTTCATTTGTAGCAGTAGGTGCCCCTGCGTTTTCATTGGGTGCATTGGGATGGTCTTATGGCAATTACACATGGCATACCAATAGAGATACTTACGATAAAATTGTATTTGACGATGTGCAGCACAATGCCATTTTAACCGCAATCCTCGTATACATGGCTTGTGAAGACAAAGAACGTATGCCTACCGATAAAGCTGAATTGCCATCAGGGCCACGTGGTCCACAAACATGGCCAAAGCCTGTGAAAGCTAAGCGTGCTGGCGGTTACGACAATTAATGACTTACACAATCAACCATTATGAAACAATTATTGCTGACCAGTATATTGTTTGGGTGGATTAGCACCGCTGTATTTGCGGACAATCCTATTAAAGACAAGCCCATCAAAACAGGGGCCGATCAAACAGAACAATACCTGCCCTATTTAAAAGGGAAACGCGTGGCTTTATTGGCCAATCCTACAACGATTGTGGGCAACAAGCATTTTGTTGACAGCATGCTTAAAAGAGGCGTGAACATTGTCAAAGTATTTGGACCCGAACATGGGTTCAGAGGGAATGCCAGTGCAGGGATTAAAGTAGCTGATGAAGTTGATCCCACAACAGGTGTAAAAGTGGTGTCTTTGTATGGCCCCAAACGCAAACCATCTAAAGCAGATTTGGAAGATGTAGACCTCATGATTTTTGACATTCAAGATGTGGGTTGCAGATTCTATACCTATATCAATGTACTCAGCCATATCATGGAAGCCTGTGCAGAAAATGGCAAAGAGTTGTTGATCTTAGACAGACCTAATCCCAACGGTTACTTGGTGGATGGGCCAATTTTAGACATGACGTATAAATCGGGTATTGGCATGTTCCCCATTCCAATTGCACATGGCATGACCATTGCAGAATTTGCACAAATGATTAATGGCGAAGGTTGGCTACCCAATAAAATGCAAGCCAAATTAACCATTATCAAAGTAGCCAATTATGCGCACGATATGGATTATACTTTGCCAGTGAAACCATCCCCTAATTTGAATACGCAACAAAGCATCATGTTGTATCCGACCACTTGCTTGTTTGAAGGCACTGTATTAAATCATGGAAGGGGTACACAGTTTCCGTTCACCATTTTCGGAAGCCCATTGTACAAGGGTATTTATGATTTTTCATTTACACCAGTCAGCATCAAAGGCATGGCAGAAACGCCTTTGCATATGAACAAAGAATGCTATGGCATTGATTTACGCAATGTTGATATTGCTGCATTAAAAAAATCGAAGCGCATTCAAATTCAATGGATGATTGATTTGTACAACAAGTTTCCAATGAAAGAACAATTTTTTGATCGCTCTCAAAGCAACCAAATTGGAGACATTAATAAGTTAATTGGGAATGATGTGTTTCGCAAACAAGTAGCAGAAGGCTTATCAGTTGAAGCCATTTATGCTTCATGGGAGCCAGGCCTCTCTGCATACAAAACCATGCGCAAAAAATATTTACTTTATCCTTAGTAAGTATTGGTCATATCTGTATCTACACATATAATAAAGTCTGCTTTGCCCATATGTTCGGCAAGCAGACTTTTTATATTCGCCTGACTTACCGTAGAAATTGTCCCAATGTTTAAAGCAGGTTTTTGTTGTTTCAAATACCAGTTAATGCCATCATAATTGTCTGAATGGTAAGCCCCATTAAAATGTAAAAACAGCCCCCCTTCTTTATGATTGGCTAAAATAAAATGCGCCATTGTAGCGTCTTTACTGGCTTGAGCTTTGGGCATATTGTCAGTGGCATGAACGCCCATCATTTTCATCATATTCACATAACCAGGTAAACCTGCATCATAAGCAAAGGGTAGTGGCGCCATCCATTTTTTTTCTTCACTGCTCAAGCTGTCTAGTTTTCCAAATCCGCCTTTATTCACTAAGGCCGCATATTTTCTAGGGATATTGGTGGCGATAAATGGCAATTGATTGGCTTTGGCAAAATTAACCAAGGGGGCATAGTCGGTGGGATAGTTTTTCCAAAGTCTTGCGTTTGAATCAAGGCCTTTGGCACTTAATTGTCCGGCCAAATATTGGTTGAGTGCTGTTTGATTGTCTGCTTCAAACATTTCAGCACCTAAGGTCAACGATCTTTTGCTGTGCAGGTCTTTGGTTACTGATAATTGCAGCCAATGTGCAATGGCATTGTTATGGTATTCTCCAAAAAGTACAATGTCTTTATCTTTTAGCATTTTGATCATTTTTGCATAAGAGACTTTTCGTCCTTTGGCATCAAATAGGGTATAAGGGCTTTTTTGTTGTGCTTGCAAAGTCAACGCAGCATATATGGTTAAAACAAAGGCCAAGAATTTTTTCATGATGGAGAATTTGTCCATTAAATATACCACTAATCTACCCAAATAAATTGCCCTGAACCGCTTTCACAACGGGCTTTGGTGTTGACAGCAATGACAACGCATAAGTATGGGCAGATTCAATGGTGAACATATTGCTGACCTCATATCTAGACGCAATTGATATATTGGTTTGCCCAGCATGGGGTAAAAAGGTATTTAAAGCAATCTCTGGTTGATTGTTTTCCTTAGACAAATGCGAGAGCAATAAATGGCTCATATGCTTGGGTCTATAATGCCTAAATAAATCCAAAGCTTGTCTGTTTGAAATATGCCCCTTTCCATTGCTGATTCTGTCTTTCAGTGGTTGCGAATAGCGCCCAGTTCTTAACAGTACTTCGTCGTAATTGGATTCTAAAAAAGCCGCATGGCATTGTTGAAAATAATGGGCTACCCGATCACATGCAATGCCTATATCGGTAATCACACCAATATGAATGCCTTGATAACTTACAATAAAACTATGGGGGTCTGCTGCGTCATGTTCTTTTTTAAATGGCGTCACCATTAATGCAGTGTTGTCGTTGTCACCATCCCCTATAAAAATGGGTTGATTGGCTTCAAAAGATTTAGACAAGGGCCTGATTAGTCTGGGGCCAAATTTTGCAGTTGCTGGTGTAATATAAATAGGAAGTTTATACTTGTTAGCAAAAGTAGAAACCCCTCTGATATGATCGGTATGTTCATGAGAAATAAACACCGCTCGAATGGTGTTCACCGATAATTGAAGCTGCTTTAGCCGAATTTCTGTTTCTCTTAAAGACAGGCCAATATCAATTAACACCGCATCATGGCCATTGCCAATATAGTAGCAATTGCCATTAGAGCCTGAATTTAAAGAAGCCATTTGTAATCCCATGGTCGGCAAATAAATAGTAAATTTCTTAAACCGCCATATAGCTGGCATGTATTTTGTTTTATACCCATTAAACAAAAGCGTATGAAAAAGACAATTACACTGTTGGTTGTCCTATTAACCCTAGGCAGTCAATCGTTTGCACAAAAAGATGCGCCGAAAGCCTTGGGTTTGCCGGGCGACAACTTCAACTTATATGCGGCTTTAAAACTGTTTCAAGAATCTAAAACCTTGGAAGCATTTGAGAAAAAAATCAACGACCCAGAGGAGAAATTGAATAACCTTGACTTAGATGGCAATGATGAAATTGATTATATCAATGTAATTGATCAAGTAAAGGACAATGTGCACAGCATTACGTTAAGGGTGAACGTTAATAAAGACGAACAGCAAGATATTGCAGTGTTTGTAGTAACACGCGAAGCCGATAATAAAGTGACCATTCAAGTGGTAGGGGATGAAGATTTATATGGCAAGGATTATATCATTGAGCCCAACTATCCTACAGAAGGTACCCCCAATCCAGGATACCAACCAAATGTAGATGTTGAATATATACCTGCACAACGTAATACCATCACCTATGTTGAAGTAGCACAATGGCCAATCGTTCAATATATTTATGTGCCTACGTACCGCCCTTGGGTGTCTAATTGGGGTTGGAATCGTTATCCCAGTTGGTGGAGACCTTGGCGTCCGTATACTTGGCATTGGTATTCAGGTTACCACTATAATTTTTTCAATATCTACTTTGGATATTATAACAGAACACAAGTATTTAGAAACAGACAGTGGTACAGTTGGCATTATGGCAATAATGGATGGAGAGTTCGATCAGTTGTTTACACCAATCGTTATCAGCAAGGATTTTACAGAACCACTTATGCTAGACCTCAAACTTTTCAACAAGGGTTTGTAGTATCAAGAGATCGAGTGCCTGTGAACATGCGCCCAGTGCCTATTCCAGCGCCAAGACCACCAATGGTAAACCAACGCCCAAGCAGGCCTTTTGATACAGACAATGACAGAGATCGGCCATACAACAGACCCGGTTTTAATTCAAGACCTTCACCTGCAACCAGACCAGGTTTACCCTTAAATGGTTCAGGCACTGTAAGACCCGATGTATCAGATCGCGATAGGCCCATAGGTCCTAGCAGGCCCACACCTAGTCAGCGCCCTGCACCAGAAACCAGACCCTATCGACCTGCACCTGGCAATGTGCCGAATACCCCTGCACCACAAACCAGACCAAGCCGTCCAACGCCAGAGTCAGGCCCTGCAGTGCGGCCTAATCCTCCACAAAGACCTGCGCCTGTTGAAAGACCAGGTAGTACTGGAAGAGGCAGCAGAAACGGCACTGGTACATCCAGAGACAATGATTAAATTGCAGCATGTCTGAACCATTTGTATCCAATGATCCACTCCATGGTAAAACCCTGGAGTGGATTTTAACTTATCTGGTCACCCATTTCGGATGGGAAGATTTGGCCCGATTAATTAATATCAATTGTTTTAAAAACAATCCAAGTATCAAATCTTCATTGACCTTTCTTAGAAAAACACCTTGGGCTCGCAAGAAAGTTGAAGACCTTTACATTAGTACGCTTTAATCTACTTGAATCAGTTGGGTTGTTTGGATGATATCAGCTACTGCATCGTATAAAATATCCAAATCTGCCTGCGTATTAAACGCTTGTATTGAATACCTTAAATATACTTGATCGCCATGCGGCATCACCGGAATTTCAATCTTGTATTGATCAAACAATACCTGTTTTAATAAAAGAGGGTCCTTGGTTTTGATGGGTATGCTGAACAATTGTAAAATAAAATCATTACTGATAGGCGCTAAGGGAGTTGATTGAACCAATTCGCAGAAACGATTGGCATTGTGGTGTACCATTTCTCTGCAAGTTTTAGCCACTTCGTGCCAATTGTTTTGTACCATGAATTCAATGGCTTTTGGAATGCATAAAAAGGCTGAAAAGTCTCTGGTCCCCTGCGTTTGATGATAATCCAAAAATGATGAATGCGATGGAGTCGTGCTGTTAAAGCCCCAACTAATCACCAAAGGGTCTAACATGCGTTGAAATGATTTGTGTACATATAAAAACGTACTGCCCTTGGGCGTCATCATCCATTTGTGACAGGCACCTGTATATATATCTGCCCCTAAACTGCTTAAATTAATGGGTGCTTGTGCCGGCCCATGAGCGCCATCAATAAATGTTGGAATACCCATTGCTTTTGCTTTTGCACAGATGGCTTCAATAGGAAATCTTAAACCAGTAGCACTGGTGATATGACTGATGAAAATCAATTTGGTTCTATTGTTGACGCCTTTAAAAAAGTCTTCAACAAATGCTTCATTGGTGGTTAATGGAAGGGTGATGGGTTGCTTTTTATATATTGCGCCAGCTTGAGCACAATAATAATCCCAGGTTCTATCGCAAGCCCCATATTCTAAATTAGTTGTGAGTACTTCGTCACCCGCTTTCAGCGGAAAGTTTTTGGCAACCAAATTAACAGCATGAGAAGGGTTCACCAGGTACACCAAATCGTCTGCGGCACAATTTAAAAAACGGGCCAAAGCTTCTCTAGACTGTTGTAAATAATCAAGTCCATTTTTTACAATGAATAAAACAGGCTCTTGCTCTAATTCTAGTTGATACTGCTGATAGCGTTCAAATATGGGTTTGGGGCAAGCGCCAAAAGAACCAAAATTTAAAAAGGTCAGGTCTTTGCGAATCAAAAATGCATTCCTCAATTGTTCGGTTATGGCCATGATATAACATAGTTTATGATAGACTGAAGGTACAATTTTGTAAATTGTGTTATGGTTTTTTTGGATATACAAGCCGTTACCAAATACGAGAGAGGAAATACAGTACTGCATCCATTGCATTTTACCATGCAAGAAGGGGAGCGTGTGGCTATTGCAGGTGAAACAGGTTCTGGGAAATCTACTTTATTAAAGTTAATCGCAGGGTTGCTGCAACCCAATGAGGGGCAGGTATACTTTGAAGGGATGCGCGTATTAGGGCCAGATGAACAATTGCTTCCAGGTCATCCAAAAATTGCTTATTTGTCTCAACATTTTGAATTGCGCAATAATTATAAAGTGCATGAAATTATTGCCATGACCAATCAATTGGATCCGGCTTCTGCACAACAAGTGTTTGATGTTTGTAGAATCAGTCATTTATTAATGCGCAGAACAGATGAATTGTCAGGTGGCGAAAAACAACGGATTGCACTAGCGAAGCAGTTGACCAGCGTACCCAAATTATTATTATTAGATGAACCCTTTTCTAATTTAGATCGGGTTCATAAAGAATTGATCAGACAAGTCATTGATGATATTTGCAACACGCTCAAAGTAACCTGTTTATTGGTGTCGCACGACGCCACAGATTTATTGTCTTGGGCCGATCGCATTTTAATTATGCAAGATGGTCAATTGGTGCAGCAAGGCACACCCAAGCAATTGTATCATCATCCAGTGAATGAATATGTGGCAGCGTTAATGGGGGAGTACAACTTAATCAATACCAAGACCCACGAGGTTTTTCTACAAATGCTGGGCGAAGGGGTTCGCGGAAAGCGGGCATTAATCAGACCTGAACAATTGGCCATTTCGGTATCTAAGCCAACGCATCCACATTATGTAGAAGGGGTGGTACAAAAAGTTAAATTCTTTGGGGCATACTATTCCATCGAAGTCATCATTGATGGATTCGTTTTAAAAGTCAGCACCACTGCATTTTTGTTTAATGTAGGTGATATCGTTTTTGTAACAGTGCCTACTTCACCTGTATAAGACCCTATTTTAAATACTTTTCAAAGAAGCCCAAAGTTCTTTCCCAAGAAAGCTTAGCGGCTGCTTCATTGTATCTGGCACCTGCCGTATCGTTGTGAAATGCATGATTCACTTGATCGTATACAAAGAGTTCGTATTTTATTTGATTGGCTTTCAGTGCGGCTTCATAGGCGGGGATGCCTTCATTAACGCGCGTGTCTAATCCACCATAATGCAGCATTACAGCAGCTTTTATTTGATTCACTTTTGCTGCATCTGGTTGACGACCATAATAGGCAACGGCAGCTTTTAATTCAGGAACGTTCACCGCTAAGTTATTCGCCATTGCACCACCCCAGCAAAAGCCTACACAACCATAACGACCATTGCAATCTTTTCTGGTAGCCAAATAAGCAAACGCTCGAATAAAATTCTGTAAACTTTCTTCTGCTTTTAAAGTGGCAAATTTGGCTCTTAGTTCATCATCATTTTTAGGCAATTCACCAAGCGGCGACAAAATATTGGGAGCAATAGCCAAATACCCAGCTTTAGCTGCTCTTCGGGCCACGTCCTCAATATGGGCATTCAAGCCTCTGTTCTCATGAATCACAACAACAGCAGCCAGTTTCTTCTTTCCTTTGGGTTTGGCTACATATGCACTCATCGTGCCATTCACGCCTTCGTATGTAATGGTTTCTATGTCTAAATCATCATCAGCTGTAACGTTGGCTTTTGCTGCATTCACTTCAATCATAGGTAGAATACTTAAAGCAGCTGCCATACCGCCTGTTAAAACCGCCAGCCTGCTTAAAAATTCAGGTCTGCTTAAAGGTTTATGGGTATACTCGTCGTAAAGATCAATGATGTCTTGGTTCATAGTGTAATACGTTTATTGAGTTCGTCGTCAATTTTTTTGAACAGATGATAAGGTTTGTATACCCGCCATTCTGGTAAGTCCATGAGTTCAATATAATAGTGCAACTTTTTGCCCCTAAAATCTTGTTGGGTGGCCAATGGCATATTCAGTGCCACAATCCAACCATTTTCATCGGTGACTTCTTCAAACCATTCTTGGTAGTATTCTTTATCGCTGCTATGGAAATTTAAGACATTTTCAGCAATTAAAATGTATTTATAAATGCCCTCTTTTTCTAACAAATCAATGATGTCTCTTTTGAGTGTCATGATATCGTTTTCAATGGCATCGTTCCATTCACCAATCAATTCAATCACTGCAAACTGCAATTCGTAGTCTACATAAATGATTTTTAAGTACAAGGTTTTGCTGCCAAATTCATCCCATTGCGGATGAATAAAATAATTGTAAACTGTTTGCGAGAATTCAAATTCAGAATAAGTTCTGCCGTAAAAAGGTGAACGCTGGTCTTCTTCCGCTATATAAATATGGCGCCAATTAAAAAAAGGTTCAATGTTGTGCATAGGGTTATTCGCTGCCTACAGATTCAACTGCTTTTTTTACACTACCATATTTCAGTAATAGGTCTTTGGCTTTTTCGTAGTCGCTTAATCCCAAGTTATCCATCACCATTTTCACACCGCGGTCTACTAATTTGATATTGCTTAATTGCATGTTCACCATCTTATTGTCTTCAACGCGGCCGAGTTGAATCATAATGGCTGTTGAAATCATGTTCAATACCAGTTTCTGTGCGGTGCCACTTTTCATGCGAGTGCTGCCTGTTACAAATTCTGGTCCTACTATTACTTCAACGGGATAGTCGGCTGCATCTGAAACGGGTGAATTTGGATTACAACTGATGCTGCCTGTGATGATGCCTCTTTTTCTGCACTCTTTTAGCGCCCCAATCACATAGGGAGTTGTACCACTGGCTGCAAGCCCAATCACGACGTCTTTATCGTTGATAAAATGTTTTTGTAAATCGCTCCAGCCTTCGTCTGCACTGTCTTCTGCAAATTCTACAGCTTGCGTAATCGCTTTTTCGCCACCTGCAATCAATCCAATTACTAAGCCATAAGGCACACCATAGGTTGGTGGACATTCACTGGCATCTAATATACCCAATCTGCCACTGGTGCCTGCACCCATATAAAACAATCTGCCACCTTGCAACATTTTATCTGCAATAGCGGACACCAGTTTTTCTATTTGTGGAATGGCTTGCTCTACTGCTTCAGGTACGGTTTTGTCTTCTTGGTTGATATTGGTCAATATTTCATGAACACTCATTTTTTCTAGATGATTGTATCTAGATGCCTGTTCTGTGACTTTGATAAATTTACCCATGGTGCTTACTGTTTATGATATGCCACTAATCCGGGCATCGGGGTCTTTAATACTTTACCCAATTCTAATTCATAACTATTGCAAAGGTCCTTTAAAACATCTCTAAATCCAAATCCAACACTGCCCACAAAATGAATGGGTTGGGTCCAACTTTCTTTGAATTTGTATAAATGGGTGAAGAAAAAGTCGTTTAGTCCGTCTTCAATGATGTTTTCAATCATGAAATGCCCTCGGTTTTCAACCAAAAACAAGGCAAAATTGGCTAGGTATCTGTTGGCCAATGGTTTTTTATAAACGTTTTCTAAAATGCTGGCATGTGTTTCGCCAAACCTTTTTTGAAATCTGGCCATTAGGTCTTCGTCAAAGGTTTTGTATAGAAAATACTGAATGACTTTTTTTCCTAAGTAAGCCCCGGATCCCTCATCACCCAATACATAACCCAGCCCGGGACTGATGGATACAATTTTCTTGCCGTTGTAATAGCAAGCATTCGACCCCGTTCCTAGGATGCAAGCAATGCCTTTTTGGTTGCCACAAGATGCTCTGGCAATGCCCAGTAGATCTGTGTTTAGTTCTGTTTTGGTTTTAGGGAATAGTTGCTTGAACACTTTTTTCATGATGGCAACATTGGCGGGGTTTCCCAAGCCAGTGCCATAAAAATAAAGGGCATCAATAGGGGTATGTTTTATTTTGGGAAGCAATTGTTGTTGCAAAAGCTGAACCATGTTTTCAGCAGTCACAAAATAAGGGCTCATTGCAGGCGTGAGTACTGTTTTTTTCTTGCCGTTGACCAGCAAACACCACTCGCATTTAGTAGAACCGCTGTCGGCAATTAATATGGCAGGCATAGGAAAGGTTTAATTCGGCAATAAATATAGATATTTGCATGCTTACATGACATATAATTTAATGTGTATTTATGGGTCCTAAGAAATTGCAGGTTTGGTTGCCGGTTTTATTTGCGTTGGTGATGATTGTGGGAATGTTGATTGGCTTTCAACTGAAGGAGAAAACCATGTCGCCTATGTTCTTTAGATCTTCTTCTAGGTCCTCATTGCAAGAATTAACTGAATTGATTAAAAGTCGTTATGTAGACCCTATTGCTGAAGACAGCATTAATGGGTTGGTGGCCAATGAAATACTCAAACACTTAGATCCACATTCAGTGTTTATTCCTTCGGAAGAATTAGCGGCTGCCAATGAAGACATCATGGGCAATTTTCAAGGGATTGGCATTGAATTCAGACAGATGAATGATACCGTAAATGTGATGAATATTTTGCCAGGTGGTCCTGCTGAAAAAGTAGGCTTGATGACAGGCGATCAATTGATTTATGTGAATGATACCATTGCCATTGCTGGCAAAAAATTAGATGGAGTTGCCATCCGAAAATTATTTAGAGGTCCTGCGGATTCTAAAGTAAATGTTAGTTTTTTAAGAGCTGGCAAATTAAATAAAGTAACCATTACTCGTGGCAATATCCCCGTGACTTCGGTGGATGCCGCTTACATGATTGCACCCAAGACAGGATTTATCAGATTGAATAAGTTTGCTGAACGCACTTATGAAGAATTCATGACTGAGTTAGAAAAATTACTCGCTCAAAAAATGGAGAACCTGATTCTTGATTTGCGTGGCAATACTGGTGGTTTAATGAAAGAAGCAGTAGATATTGCCGATGAATTTTTAGCGGACAATCAATTGATTGTTTATACCGAAGGGGAACATACACCGCGCACAGATTTTAAAGCCAAACGCCCTGGTCTTTTTGAGAAAGGTAAGATTGTGGTATTGATAGACGAATCTTCTGCATCTGCTAGTGAAATTTTAGCAGGCGCATTACAAGATTGGGACAGAGCTTTGATTATGGGCCGACGTTCTTTTGGTAAGGGATTGGTGCAACAACAGTTTCAATTAAGTGATGGGGCTGCAGTTAGATTAACCGTGGCAAGATATTTTACTCCTTTGGGTAGAAATATTCAAAAATCTTATGCTGGTGGCATTGATCAATACAACGAGGAAATAGTGGGCCGCTTTCATTCAACACAAACAAAAGCCCAAAAGGATTCCATTGAGCAAAAAGCCAAAAAATATAAAACGCCTGCGGGTAAAATTGTTTTTGGCGGTGGGGGGATCACACCTGACTCCACAGTAGTATTTGATTCATCATTGTATACGCGGGCTGTATTGCAAGTGTTAATGACCAGCACGTTAAATGATTTTGCATACTATGATTATGTAAACCATAAAAATAGTTTTGCCGTATTTACCAATCCTTCTGCATTTAACAGCAATTACCAGGTGAATGAGGCGCAATGGAATCGATTTATGCAGTATGCTGCTCAACAAGGCATGGTGTTTACCAATATGGATGCCAGAAGTAAAGCCTTTATCATGAATCGCATCAAGGCCTTGATTGCAAGGCAAATTTGGCGAACCAACGGGTATTTTGTAGTTGCCAATGCCGAAGATGTTTTGGTGAATAAAGCACTAAAAGCGGTGCAGTAATCATTTGCTAACAATTCCTTCATGTTTTCTTAATCTAACATTCAGCATTTAGCAAAAAGGGTTCAATAGGTTTGTTCAAACAATCCTTATGGAAAGACTTATTGCAACAGAAATTGCTGAAGAAATCATTGATTTATTATTGTCCAACGGTGGCTCTGAATACATTGGAGAGCCTGTAACTAAGTTGGAACATATGGTGCAAAGCGCTGAGATTGCTGCTGAGAAAGGTTTTGAGGAAGAATTAATTTTAGCTGCCTTACTACACGATATTGGCCATATATGTGTGCCTACAACCGAATACAACCATATGAATGGCTTGGGTTTGCAAGACCATGAATTATTGGGTGCAGGTTTTTTACAATCCAGAGGTTTTTCCGATCGGGTGATTCAAGCGGTTGCATTGCATGTACCTGCCAAACGTTATCTCTGTTACAAGTATCCCGACTATTTAGCCCTTTTATCAGAAGCCAGTTTGCAAACTTTGGCTTATCAAGGTGGTCCAATGACTGCTTATGAAGCCGAAGTATTTGAACAAAACCCTTTTTTAGAAGACATTATTGCCATTAGAAAAATTGATGAAGCTGCTAAAATTGAAAACAAGCCGCTGCCTGAATCTTTAGACGCTTACAAGGAAATGATGGTACGCCATTTACAAAAAAGCCAAATAGAATAATATGACAAGTCATTACGAAATGGTGGTATTTGATATGGCGGGTACTACTGTAGATGAGCAGAATTTAGTCTACAAATTATTGCATCAAACCCTAGTGGACGATGGCTATGATTGCAGTTTAGACATGGTATTGGCTATAGGCGCGGGTAAGGAAAAAAAAGCAGCACTACAAGATATCTTAATTGAATTAGGTGTTTTTGCCCCGCAGTTGACGGCGGCTTCATTACATAGCTTATTCAAAGACCGATTAAAAGAAGCGTATTTGCAAGCGCCAATTTTGCCAATGCCAGGCGCAGAAATGGTTTTTACTCAGTTAACGCAAATGGGCTTGAAAGTTGTATTGAATACCGGCTATGATCGCGCAACTGCAGAACAGTTGTTGCATCGATTGGGGTGGGTGATTGGTGAGCAAATCAATGGGTTGATAACTGCGTCTGATGTAACCAAAAGCAGACCTGCGCCTGATATGATTGAATTGGCCATGCAACAATTTGGCATTGACCAGTCAGCCAATGTAGTAAAAGTGGGTGATTCAATCATTGATATTGAAGAAGGGAAAAATGCAGGATGTGGCTTAACCATTGGTATTACTACAGGCGCGCATGATGCACATATGTTACAGTTGGCTGAACCCAATCATATCATTCATCAGTTGTCTGAACTGATTTTACTACTACATTCATGAGCTTTTTTACCATAAGGGACAATGCCCTGATCAGACGCAAACTAAACCATTCACCTGCTTTGTTATTGTTGGTGGTGTCATTTGCTGCTTTTGTTGTGTATACAGGCATGTACGGTTTTAGAAAGCCATTTACAGTTGGACTTTATGAGCAGTGGACTTTTTTGGGAATACCTTATAAGGTTTGCCTCGTCATTGCACAAGTGATTGGTTATATGTTGAGCAAGTTTATTGGCATTAGGGTGATTGCTGCGATGCAACCACAACATCGCATCCAAGGTATTTTAATATGTATTTTAACCGCTTGGATGGCGCTGTTTTTATTTGCGGTTATACCTGCACCTTACAATATTGTTTGTATGTTTTTAAATGGCTTGCCATTGGGAATGGTCTTTGGTTTGGTATTTGGATTTTTAGAAGGCCGAAAGACCACTGAAATCATGGGTGCATTTTTAGCCAGTAGTTTCATTTTTGCATCTGGATTGGCAAAAACGGTTGGCAAATGGTTGCTGATCAATATTGATGTTCATGATTTCTGGATGCCGTTTGTAGCCGGTGGTATTTTCTTGATACCCATGTTGTTTGCACTTTGGCTTTTAAAGCAAACGCCTCAACCAAATGATGCCGATATTTTAGTTAGAACAGCGCGCACACCCATGACTAAAACAGAGCGAAAGCAATTTGTTTTAAAATTCGGTTGGCTTTTGTTGCCAATTGTCATCAGTTATATGTTGTTTACCATTGTGAGAGATTTTAGTGAAGATTTTGCCAATGAACTCTGGACTGAAACCGGCTATATTGCCGACGCAGGCATTTTTGTTCAAACAAGTTCTATTATTACAGTCATTGTACTGATTGTGATTGCCTCTTTTTTTACCATTCAATCTAATCTAAAAGCATTTGTTTATACGCATTATTTAGTAATCATCGGATTATTGTTGACTTTGTTGGCTACGTATTTTTTTCACCAGCAATGGCTAAGTCCAATTGTTTGGATGATTTTGTCAACTACTGGTTTGTATTTAGCGTACTTGCCATTCAATTGTTTGTATTTTGAAAGAATGATTTCCACTTATGCTGTAAAAGGCAATGTTGGATTTGTCATGTATATCGCTGATGCTTTTGGTTATTTGGGAACGGTTGTTGTTTTGCTGTTGAAAACATTTGTTGAATTTCAATTTAGTTGGGTCAACTTTTTTTCAATATTGTTCACATCTACTGCCATCATTGGAATTGTGTTAATCTTATTTACGGTCATAGGGCATTTAAAATTTTTCAAATCTATAAATCAAGTCGCGTGAAAAAAACAGCCATTGTTGTTGGAGCAGGTATAGTGGGGTTAGCTACTGCGAAAGCACTTGCTAATAACGGTTACAAGGTGACGGTTCTTGAAAAAACCGAAAAAGCGGTTGGTGCATCCATCCGAAATTTTGGGATGGTTTGGCCAATTGGTCAACCTGATGGTGAATTGTATCAGTTGGCTAAAAAATCTGCAAGTGTATGGAAAAATATATGTGACGGCATGGGGATGTGGTTCAATCAATCTGGTAGTTTACATGTTGCATATTCAAAAGAGGAATGGATTGTATTGAATGAGTTGTTGGTGCAATTTGAAAAAGAAGGGAGACCAGTTAGCTTACTCACGCCAAGTCAGATTGCAGTAAAGTTTCCACATGTTAAACAAGCTCAATTAATGGGCGGTTTGTATTCTAGTGATGAAATGATTGTGGATCCAAGAATTGCAGTAGCCAATGTAAGCGAATACTTAAAAGAATTTTCAGCCGTAGAATTTTTGTGGAATCATACCGTTCAAGAAGTAGGTAATGGGTATGTAAAATCGGGTCATTTGGTTTTAAATGCCGATAAAATATTTGTATGCAGCGGTCCTGATATTGAAACATTATTCCCTGCTGAATTCAATGCATTGCCAATTGTAAAGTGCAAATTACAAATGATGCGGATGGTGATGCCAATACATCGTTCCATTAGCACATCTGTTTGCGGTGGCCTATCATTATTGCACTATAACAGTTTTAAACAAGCACCTTCATTACCTTTATTGCGTGAAAAAATTTCAGCTGAAATGCCTGAATACATTCAATATGGTATACACGTTATGGTTTCTCAACACGAGGCCGGAGAGCTAACAGTAGGTGACTCACATGAATATGGGTTTACATTCGATCCATTTGATCAACAGCATATCAATGATTTGATTCTATCATATTTAAATCGTTTCATGAATGCAGAATCATGGCAACTAAAGGCAACTTGGAATGGGGTTTATCCAAAAATGACAGATGGGTCATCTTGGTATTTTAGTGAACCAATTAATGATGTATATATTTTGAACGGATTAGGTGGTGCAGGAATGACATTAAGTTTTGGTGTGGCAGAAAAAATGGTTGAAGAAGTTATTTGAATATAAAACAATCAGTTAACATTAACAATACGTTGAGTTAACATTGCAATGATAGGTTTGTGCCTCAAACACCAAATCTATTATGAGAGCAAAAAATGAATTCCTCAAAGCAATCATGTACGTGATGTCATTATTGCTTTTTCAAATTTCTGCAATAGCGCAGAACAGCATCAAGGGAAAAGTAACTGATGCCAGTACGGGTTCTGCCATTGTAGGTGCAACCATTACAGTTGTAAAATCAAAACAAAATGCAGCTACAGATGCAAAAGGTGATTTTATCATTGTGGCAAATACAGGCGACCAACTGACAATCAGTTCTGTTGGATATGCCAGCAAAACCGTTGTGATTAGTAATGATGTATTGTTGATTCAATTAAGTGCTACAAGTTCGGAACTTGATGAAGTGGTAGTTACTGCATTAGGTATTAAGCGCGAAAAGAAAAAACTGGGTTATGCCTCTCAAGAAATTAAAGGTGAGAGTTTAACCGTTGCAAGAGAGTCAAATGTGGTGAGTCAGTTAGCTGGTAAAATTGCTGGTGTAACAGTAGTAGGTGGTAATTCAGGTATTGGTGGTTCAGCAAGAGTAACCATAAGAGGCGAAAGATCGGTGGACTTAAATAAAAATCAACCATTGTATGTGATTGATGGTGTACCTATTAGTAACTCAATTATTGGGGGTAGTGGTAGAGGTAACTTAGAAGTTGACTTTGGTAATGGTGCAGGTTTTATTAATCCAGATGATGTAGAAAGCATCAACGTATTAAAAGGACCAGCTGCATCTGCATTGTATGGATCAAGAGCAGCTAATGGTGTAATTGTTATTAAAACAAAATCTGGCAAAAGCAGCAAGGGTATTGGTGTGGAAGTGAATAGTAATTTGACTTTTGAAAATGCTTTGAAGTTACCAGATTTTCAAAATAAATATGGACAAGGTAATGGTAATGGGGGCGCATTTGCGTTTGTGAATGGTGCTGGTGCGGGTTTAACCGATGGTACAGATGAAGGATGGGGGCCTGCATTTAATGGTCAATTGTATCCTCAATTTAATTCACCTAGAACATTGAATGGTCAATTGATTCCATTTTTAGGGGGCGATTTAAATGCGCCTGCTGGTAGTGTAATCACGCCGACACCTTGGTTAGCGGATATTGATGGGGTTGCAAATTTCTTTGAAACAGGAAGAACCATGACCAATAACGTGGCCATTGTAGGAAGTAATAAAGATGGCGACTTTAGATTGTCATATACCAACCTTGATCAAACTGGTATTGTGCCAAATACAGATTTAAAAAGAAATACAGTTTCATTCAGCGGCGGGTATAATTTAACTGATAAATTTTCAGCACGTGCATTTGTATCGTATATCAAAAGCAGCAGTGATAACAGACCATCAATCAGTTATGGTACAGAAAGCATCATGTATTTGTTTACGAGTTGGTTTCCAAGATCGGTGAAGTTATCTGATATGAAGCGTTTGTGGATGCCAGGTTTGGAAGGTAGAAGACAATTTGGTTGGAACTTTAACTATCATGATAATCCGTATTTAACGGTTTACGAAAATACCAATGGTCAACAAGTGGATCGTATTTTAGGGAATATCACTTTAAAATATGACTTAACGAGTTGGTTGAGTTTGCAATTAAGAGCTGCAACGGATTATGCTTCTGAAGTAAGAGCTTATAAAAGAGGATTTAGTACACAGCGATTCCCATTTGGTCAATATCGTGAAGCAAGAGTGATTACTGAAGAAAGAAACACTGATTTCTTATTATCTGCTAATAGAAAATTAAATAATGATTTTACTATTTCAGGTTCATTCGGTGGTAACCAAACCAGACAAAAGAGTGATTTCAATGAAGTGAATGCTGGACAATTGAATATCCCAGGCATTTATAAACTGACCAATAACAGAGTGCCGGTTGATATTGCTCAAACTGTAACTGAGAAACGCGTAAACAGTTTGTACGGGGCAGCTCAAGTAGCCTATAAAAACTATTTATTCCTTGAATTAACAGGTAGAAACGATTGGAGTAGTGCATTGACTTTGCCAGCTGAATTAAAAGCATTGGGTTCTGAAAAAAATTCATTCTTCTATTCATCAGCTGCAGTGAGTGCAGTGGTAAGTGATATGGTTAAATTACCGTCAATTATCAATTTTGCAAAAGTAAGAGGAAGTGTTGCGCAAGTAGGTAACGATACAGATCCATTTACATTCACACAGGCATACAATCCTAGTACTGCTTTTGGTACAGCACAGATTTATGGTGAAACCGATCGTTTGGCTAACCTTTCATTAAAACCAGAAATCAGCACAGCTTTTGAAATTGGTACTGAAATCAAGATGCTGAATAATCGGATTGGATTAGACTTAACGTTTTATCAAAGCAATACTAAGAACCAAATCATCAATATTCCATTGTCTCAAACTTCTGGATACAGTTCAAGATCAATTAATGCCGGATTGATTCGCAACTATGGGTTTGAAGCGATGTTGAATTTAGTACCTGTTGTAGGTAAAAAGAATGGACTTAGATGGACGGTTGATTTGAATTTTTCTACCAACAGAAGTAAAGTGGTTGAACTGTCTGACGGCTTAACCAATTTGGTAATGGCCA
>JAIXYL010000108.1 GCA_027490265.1 Sediminibacterium sp. | reverse complement strand
TTATCTCTCAACAATTCACAAAATGCTTATATCGCCGATTCGTTGTACAACCAACAGTTTCGGTATGGGTATTATAACGCCGATCTTTGGTTAGGTTATAGCTTGGGTGCCAAGGAGCGTATGATTGATAACTTGGGTACACGTAAAAGACATATTGTATCAGCCAGACTGGTGCACAAATATTTTACCAACAGACCTGATACACTGAAAACATTTTACGATAGTCGTTACAATGATTTGTCAGGTGTGCTTCTGTCTTATACGGTTTTTGAAAGAGATTTTTACCATACCAACTTTATCTATGGTTTTGGTAGGAATGAAGATTTACCCGAAGGGTTTAGCTTATCGTTTACAGGAGGCTGGGCTGACCGTCAAGATGGATCAAGAATTTATTTTGGCGCTGAATATCAACGCAGTTATTTTAACCAGAAACGTGCTTTTTTAAATTACACGATTAAAGCAGGGGGATATTTAAACGGCAATACACCTGAGGATTTGTCTGCTTTGGCGAGTTTAGAATTGATTACACCGTTAAAGAAACTCAATAAAGGGAATTGGTTTGTCCGACATTTTTTAAGCGGCAGTGTAACATTGCAAAAATCCATTAGACTAAATGACCCTTTACAAGTGTCAAGCATTTATGGTATTCCTAGAATACGCAATACTCGAATTGATGGTACTGCCAGGGTAACGGTCAATGCTGAAACGGTATTTTACAATACATTCAAATTAGTAGGCTTTAATTTTGCACCATTTGCTTTTACCAATTTGTCGTATTTAAAATTGTCTGCATCGGATCCTGCCAATGGCGCAGTATACAGTGCCTTAGGCGCTGGATTAAGATCTAGAAACGAAAACTTGGTATTTGGCACCATGGAATTGAAAGCCTATTATTTCCCTAAAGTGGTAGACAATATGAATATTTGGAATATTACCCTATCAACCAATCTTAGATTCAGATATCAAACCGATTTAATACGCAAACCCGATTTTGTTGTTGTAAATTAGTGTGAACTATTTATTCCTTAAAACGTTAAACATATCATTATGAAACAATTATTCATTCTTGCATTCGCATTAACTGGTTTAGTGAACATCAATGCACAAACCGCACCCAAACCAAAACCCAGTCCTGCAGCCGAAGCAACTGCTGTTTTATCGAATGGCACTGCCATCAATATTAAGTATAGCCAACCATCTTTGAAAGGCAGAACGCCCGGTAAAGAAGTTGAACCCATGATGGGAAAAATATGGAGAGCAGGTGCCAATGATGCCACTGTATTTGAAATTAGTAAAGATGTTAAAGTAAATGGACAATCCTTACCTGCTGGCAAGTATGCGTTGTTTACTTTACAAAATGAAGAAGGCACAACCGTTATTTTCAATAAAACCTGGAAGCAATGGGGTGCTTTTCAATACAAGCAAGCAGATGATGCTTTGCGTGTAAAAGCCAAACAAACTGTTAGCGCTGAATCGTCAGAAAAATTAGAATACAGCATTGCCAATAATGGATTGGTCACTTTAAAATGGGGTACTATTAATATTGCCTTTACAGTTGAATAAGCAAACGAATGGTACAAGCGTATAATTTTTTAGCAAGTTGGCAGTTGTTTCCTGAAAAATGTCAGTTTGAAAAAGGGGTAGCACCCAAAAGTGGGAATTATAAAGTTGAGAGCATTAACAACGGGCAAGCACTGAGTATTAGTATTAATTGGGTCAGTTTAGACAACGAAGCTTTTTATACGCAATACAATCTGGTGCCAAACGACACGTTGATGCCTTTAGAGGATAATGCCATTGCTGATCAAATTCAAGCATCTATTCCTAATGCCTCTTCATTGATGACCAGCTTTTATAAAGCAGGATCTAAAGTGTTAACTGTACTGCATGAAATCATGCCCAATGGGTACATGAAAATCACGCAGGAAGGGTATGATAATGATACAATTTCTTTTAAAAACGTTGAGATTTATCACAAACAATTGAGTGTACTCCCCTATTCTGCTTCGGTGGCTGGAGTGGCCATCAGACCTACAAAAGAAGGTGTAATCAAACACAAGGCCCTGAGTGCTATGGAAGACCAGACCAATATGCAGCTTGATCAAATCAGGCAGCAAATCGAACTCTTGGCTAGGCAAGCACAGGAAATTAGAAAGCGAAAAGAGTTGAGCTTAATGATTTATGAAGCCAAACTTAATTTTAAACCACAGATCGGGCAAGTTTACCATTTATACGAAAAGCGAGATAGCTCACATATCTTATCTTTGGTTGCGCCACAAGAATGGGGCATCAGTGGACCTTTTAAACAATTTGTTTCTTCAGTAAAGCTGTTGGCCGATCATACTTGGGTTGAAGTATCATCCTAATGTACCGTTTATGCTTTTACTACAAAAAAATGCCAAACTATTTAAATGGGGTATGAATGCATACCCCATGTTTTTTGGTACTGGTGGCAGAATCTTGCATATCAGTAAAGATTGGAAACAGATCAACATTAGGCTTGGTAGAAATCTTTGGACATACAATTTGGTAGGAACCATATTTGGGGGCAGTATGTTTGCTGCATCCGACCCTTTTTACATGATCATGATGTATCAAATTTTTGGAAACAAAGACTATGTGTTCTGGGATAAAGCAGCCAGCATCAAATTTGTTGCACCCGGTACCACAAAGCTGTATGCTGCGTTTCATATTACAGATGAAGATATCGACATGGTAAAGACGGGCATAAACAACAATGGTTTTATCGTATTCGATAAAACCATTGAGTGGAAAGATAAACATGGTAAAGTGCATGCAGTCATCAATCGGACCATCTATGCAGCTTCAAAAGACTATTATACCAATCGCAAAAAACTAGCTGGCTAGTCTTTTGCTAAGTTCAGCATCAATTGCGTCTAAAAATTCTTCCGTATACAAATAATGTTCGCCGTGATTGACTTTATTGCCATAAATGCAAACGGCTAAGTCTTTGGTCATTTTTCCTGACTCTACTACGTCTACACATACTTTTTCAAGTGTTTGACAGAAATTAATCAAGTCTTGATTCTTGTCTAATTTGCCACGGAATTCTAATCCTCTTGTCCATGCAAAAATTGATGCAATTGGATTGGTGGATGTAGGATTGCCTTTTTGGTGTTCGCGATAGTGACGTGTAACGGTTCCATGTGCAGCTTCTGCTTCCATCACATTGCCATCAGGTGTCACCAAAGTAGACGTCATTAATCCCAAAGAACCAAAACCTTGTGCAACCGTATCACTTTGTACGTCGCCATCATAGTTTTTACAAGCCCAAACAAAATTGCCATTCCATTTTAAAGCAGAGGCCACCATATCATCAATTAAACGGTGCTCATAAGTAATGCCTGCTTCTGTAAATGCTTGTTTGAATTCGTTCTGATAGATGTCTTCAAAAATATCTTTGAAACGTCCGTCGTATTTTTTAAGAATGGTGTTTTTTGTAGACAAGTATAAAGGCCATTTCTTAGACAAAGCTTGATTGAAACAAGCTCTGGCAAAGCCTTTGATGCTTTCATCTGTATTGTACATTGCTAAAGCAACGCCATCTCCTTTGAAGTTGTAGACTTCAAATTCTTGTACAGTGCCATCTTCACCTTCAAACTTAACTGTTAATTTGCCTTTTCCTTTGGTTACAAAATCTGTTGCACGATATTGGTCTCCAAAAGCATGACGACCAATACAAATTGGTGCTGTCCAATTGGGTACCAATCTAGGTACATTAGAACAAACAATAGGTTCTCTGAATACAGTACCATCTAAAATATTTCTAATGGTGCCGTTCGGGCTTTTCCACATTTGTTTTAACTTAAATTCCTTGACCCTTTGTTCGTCCGGTGTAATGGTAGCGCATTTAATACCAACACCATATTGCTTAATGGCATTTGCAGCATCAACGGTTACTTGATCATCAGTTTGATCGCGGTACTCCATACCCAAGTCATAGTATTTAATATCTAATTCTAGGTAAGGTAAAATCAATTTGTCTTTAATGAACTTCCAGATTATTCTAGTCATCTCATCTCCATCCAGTTCAACTACTGGATTGGCAACTTTAATTTTTTGAGCCATAATTTGAATTTAATTTGTTGAATACAGTTGGCAAATATATTACATTATTGGGTATTCGCCTTTCCAGAAACATTCACAATTAATACAGGAATCGTTAATTGATGGCGAACGTCTTCAATGGTTTCTCCAAATACATAATCTTTTAAGCCACTGTGTCGGTGTGCACCCATAATCAACATATCGGCTTTGGATTCATTAACCAAACGTACGATTTCATTCACACGATGGGTGTATCCCAAAATGCCTGATACATGGTAGCCTTTGGCAATCAATTGTTGTACATAACTGTCTAATCTTTCTTTGTCTTTTCTGGTTTCAGCATCATCACTTGAATGGTTTGAATAACGCGCAGACACACTTTCCACAATATGAATTAGTTGGTATTCTACTGTGGTATTGCCCTGTGCCAATGCATGCGCAATCAAGGTTTCATCGGCTTTTGTAAAATCTAAAGCCACTGCAATTTTTTGCAATTTATTAATGGCCAGATTTTCAAGAATGACGGCTTCTCCGTATAAGGTATCTGCAGTAAGTTTTGTTTTTTTGTTCAATATCGGATAAAACGTCATGGTTAAAAAGAGCCAGATAAACAGTAAAATCACGATGATAATTAGGGCTTTGGCCCACCATCCAATATCCGTATGAAATATGGCCAAGGTTTCTTCTGCTACTAGGTTCACATTTAAAAAGACCAAGATAATGGCAACCAACCAAGCAAGTATCTTGGTTTTTGTGCCGATTGCAAATTGTCCCATGGTTTGCCGATCACTCACAAAATGAATCAATGGAATAACGGCAAAACCCAATTGCAAACTGAGTATCACCTGACTGAAAATGAGTAAATCGTCTACTTTCTCGTCTCCATAAATCACAATCACCAAAACAGCTGGCACAATGGCAATTAAGCGAGTCAACAAACGTCTTAACCATGGATTGATCCTTAAGTGCAAGTAGCCTTCCATTACAATTTGCCCCGCCATTGTACCGGTAATGGTTGAGCTTTGCCCAGCAGCAATTAAGGCAATGGCAAATAAAATTGGGGCCAATGCAGAACCCAATAGTGGTTCTAGTAAATGGTGGGCATCTTGAATTTTGGCAACTTCTGTATTGCCAGTTTTAAAAAACACAGTTGCAGCCAACACTAATATGGCAGTATTGACTAAGAATGCGGCATTCAATGCCACGGTACTGTCAATCAAATTGTATTTAATGGCTCTTTTGATGCCTTGTTCATCAGGA
>JAIXYL010000055.1 GCA_027490265.1 Sediminibacterium sp. | reverse complement strand
TTTCAAGGCCACCGCCACCACCGCCGCTTACAAATGTTGACTCACGACGATAAAGGATTCTATAGTTTAATTGGGTAACACCATCTTCAGCAGTTACAAGGATTTCAATGATATTGTCACCTTCTCTGATTGCAAAAGGCAAACTTGCAACAGCACTTGTTAAAGGAATATAAGCACCAGGTCCATTACCAGTATCAATTCTTGCTTGCATGGTTGCAAACTGATTTTCAGTAGTGGCAGTCACAATAAAGCTGGTGATTGCAGTTAATACATACGTGTCATAATCTAAGTCGAACTTATTGAAAGGTGTATTTAAAGCACCTGTATTCGATACAAGATTACTTAAGAATGCATTGTTGCTAGGGACAACTGTTAAGTTGCTTGCAACATAAGTAATGGTATAGTTAGAGGCAGTGAATGTACCACCAGTGGCAACACTAGGTACAACAGCCCCAACGTTTACACCAACAGGATCAAGTGCAGCAGCACCTGTGCCATAAGTCATGGTAACAGAGCCAATGGTCTCACTGTTTTGTAAGCCAGTAGAAGTGAAAGCAGTAACGCCTGTAGCAGGAGAGGTAATTACATCACCTCTGTTTTTCTGAACTGCATTTGCGGTTATGGTTAAGGCCGCAGGCGTTACAGTGATATCGCCATTAACATAAGTAATCACATAGTTGGCTGCATTAAAGCCAACTCCGCTAACTGGTGCACTTGGCACGATGGTACCTGTATTATTTCCAACAGCAGCGGTTGCTAAAGCACCAGTACCGTAAGTTAATGTAACAGAGGCAATCGTTTCACCAGGTGCTAATCCAACAGTACTAAATGTAGTTTTACCTGCACCGCTGGTTAAAGCAGTACCATATGTTTTTGTTTCGTTGGTCGCTGTAATGGTTAAAGGTGCAGTTGTTACAGTGATATCACCATTCACATAGGTAATGATATAGTTGCTGGCATTGAAACCTCCCGCACCAACAGGTAAACTTGGAACAATCGTACCAGCATTGGCTCCAACTGGATCACCAGCAGCACCACCAGCGCCATAAGTTAAAGTCACAGAAGTAATTGACTCACCAGGTTGTAGTGTTCCAGTTACAGTGAACGTTGTTTTACCTGCGCCACTGCTTAAAGCAGTGCCATAAGCTTTTGATTCATTCGTTGCAGTAATAGTGATTGATCCTGCACTTACTGTGATATTTCCAGCTACATAATTAATGGTGTAGTTAGCAGGATTGATGCTGCCGCCAGTTAATGCACTTGCGACTACTGAACCAGCATAAACACCGCCAGGGTCACCGGCTAATGCACCAGCACCATAAGTGATGGTTACCGTTCCAGCGGTTTCGCCATTTTGTAAACCAGTTGCAACAAAAGCAGTTGAACCTGATCCACCAGTTAAAGTAGCGCCATTTAATTTATTTACGTTATTAGCTGTAATGGTTAAAGTTCTGGCTACTACATTCAAAGCAGCGCTATTGTATCCAATGGTATAATTGGCAGCGTTAAATGTACCACCTGTTAACGCACTGATTGATACTGTACCAACTGTTCCAACGTTGTCTGTTGCAGCACTTCCAGCTACGCTGAAAGAAGACGTAACAGAAGTAGCTGTTTCACCATTTTGTAATCCTGAAATAGTGAATCCTGTATAACCAGCACCACTTGTCAGTACATCTCCATAAAGTTTGTTGACAATAGTGGCATTCACCGTTAAAGTTCTAGCCGTCACGGTTAAATCACCAGCAACAAAACTAATCGTGTAGTTGCTTGCAACAAATCCAACACCAGCAACAGGCGCACTTACAACTATACCACCGGTATTGGTTGCAGCAACTGGATCAGCCCCAGCAGCACCAGTACCGTAGGTTAAGGTTACAGAAGCAATGGTTTCACCACTTACTAAACCAACAGAAGTAAAGGCAGTTGCACCAGCACCAGAAGTGAGTACATCTCCGTAAACCTTATTGATATTGTTTGCGGTGATTGATAAAGCTTTAGGGGTGATATTCGCTAATACACTTGCTGGTTGTGTTAAGGTATAATTTCCTGCAGCAGTACCAGCTAAAGCATAACCACTAAATGTAACAGTAATATTATTAGCAGCGTTAGCAGAAGCAAATGCTGCTGCAGCGCTTGTTGAATTCAATGTACAATCATCGCCACTTTCTACACCTACTAAAGTAGCAGTTCCAGAAATAGTAGCAGTTGTATTGCCATCGTATGGTTTATTATTAGCACCAACACCAGTAATGGTTAATGCCTTAGCACCTACAACAATATTTCCATCAGCATAACTAATGGTGTAGTTGCTGGCGCTGAATCCACCAGAGCCACCTGTTAATGCACTCAATACTACAGCGTTATTATAAGTACCTACGTTAGCATTCGCAGCAGCACCAGTACCATAAGTAACTGTTACTGTTCCGGCAACTTCTCCACTCACTAAACCTACTGCATTAAACCCAGTATAACCTGTACCACTGGTTAATAAACTGCCATAAGTTTTATTGACTGCAGTTGCAGTAATGGTTAAAGCTTTGGCGGTAATATCAGCAGTAAAACTAGGATTGGTTAAAGTATAGTTGCCCGCAGCAGTACCGGCTAAACTAGCCCCTGATGTTGAAACCGCTTTACCAGTTCCTACGGCAGCTGTTGTAACAGAACCAGTAAACGTACCAGATAAACTGACGTTACCAGCATCAATCGCTTCAACACCTACAAGAGTAGGTGTACCAGACAAAGTGAATGCAGTAGTTCCATCGTATTCTTTATTTGCTACAGATAAACCTGAAATTGTTAACGGCTTTGGAGTAATGTTTGGAGTGTTTCCAATCGGTGCATTTAGAGTGTAATTCGCTATATCTAATGGAAGGCCTGATAGACTATACCCACTAACTGAAACAGCTTTTCCATTACCTACATTTGGGTCGACAAAATTTGCTGTTGCGCCTGTTGTATTAAGTGTAATTTTTGGTATATCATCAGGCATTACATTGAACAAAACTCCAAGGTTGACAAAAGTTGCATTTGTATTTCCATTATATATTTTGTCACTAATTTCAATATCGTTAATATCCAATTCTCTTGGATCAACTCTACTAGATCCAATGTTCTTTGTAAAAATCATAGGCCCAGTACCTACTGGGAATTGAAATTGAACACGCAAAGTGGTATACAAGCCAACATTGGTATATGTTTTTAGCCTAACATAAATAGTAGTTGTAGCATTCCCTGGAAGATCCAGCGAATTAGAATAAGGTCCACCTGATACCGTTGATATTTCAACTTCATTACTTGGAACAAGTCTTACTAAACTAGCGCCAAAACCAGTACCAGTAAAAACAAAGCTTCTTTCTAATGCATCACCATATCTGCGACCTAGACTATTTACAGTTATAGGATTTGGAGATGTGATCGTTTGTGCAAACCCAGCAATGGCTAGCAAAGAAAAGGCGGCAGACAATAAAAAGTTGCGTAGAATTCTACTTCTCATAAGCATAAGTTTATAC
>JAIXYL010000172.1 GCA_027490265.1 Sediminibacterium sp. | reverse complement strand
TCATCCATGGTGCTCACGTATTCTTGGTAACGTTCTTCGTTTGCTTGCTCACGTCTGTTTACAGTTGCTTCACGTGCCTGACCTGGTGAAAAATACACATCATCAGGTGTTTGACCGGTTTGATACGCTGTGCTACAACTGCTTAAAATGGTTGTAGCAATAAAAGCACTGAATAGAATCTTTTTCATGATTTTCCTTTTTAGGTACATCAATTTGGTTGCGTGAAGTTACATACATTTGCGCTTGTAAACCTCAAACATTGTATGGCAAAATACATGCCAACTAACAACTGTTAGTGCGATAAAGGTTAAAAAAAACAAAATATTTTTATGGGTAAGGCAATCACATCAAGAGAACAGGACTATTCGCAATGGTATAACGACTTAATTATCAAGGGTAATTTGGCCGATTATTCAGCAGTGAGAGGTTGCATGGTGATTAAACCATACGGATTTGCGTTATGGGAAAATATGCGCGATGTGTTGGATAAAATGTTTAAAGACACAGGGCATCAGAATGCGTATTTCCCCTTATTTGTACCCAAAAGTTTATTTGAAGCAGAAGAAAAGAATGCGGAAGGCTTTGCCAAAGAGTGTGCGGTAGTGACCCATTATCGTTTGAAATCAGATCCCAATCATCCGGGCAAATTAATGGTAGACCCCGAAGCCAAATTGGAAGAAGAATTGGTAGTAAGACCAACCAGTGAAGCCATTATATGGAATACTTACAAGGGCTGGATACAGAGTTATCGCGATTTGCCTTTGCTCATCAACCAGTGGGCCAATGTGGTGCGTTGGGAAATGCGGACCCGTTTGTTTTTAAGAACCGCAGAATTTTTATGGCAAGAAGGCCACACAGCGCATGCTACTGCTGAGGAAGCTATTGAGGAAACCAAGCGCATGTTAGACGTTTATGCAGACTTTGCTGAAAACTGGATGGCATTGCCCGTCATTAAGGGTGTGAAATCGCCAAATGAACGATTTGCTGGTGCAGAAGATACCTATTGTATTGAAGCATTGATGCAGGATGGAAAAGCATTACAAGCTGGTACGTCACATTTCTTAGGACAAAATTTTGCCAAAGCATTTGATGTTAAGTTCAGTGACAAACAAAATAAATTAGACTATGTATGGGCCACCAGTTGGGGCGTGAGTACACGTTTGATTGGGGGATTGGTGATGGCGCATAGTGACGATGACGGCCTAGTATTACCACCTCGCATTGCACCCATACAAGTGGTGATTGTACCCATCTATAAAGGTGATGAACAAAAAGCCCAAATTGATGAAGTGGTGCATCAAATGAAAAAAGATATGATGGCTTTGGGCATTACGGTAAAGTATGACGATTCTGATAACAGCCGCCCAGGATGGAAATTTGCAGAATATGAATTGAAAGGTGTACCAGTAAGAATTGCTGTGGGCGCCAGAGATTTAGAGCAGCAGGTGGTGGAAGTAGCCAGACGCGATACCAAAGCAAAAGAGACCGTGTCATTAAATGGCATTGCTGCTTATGTACATGACTTATTACAAGCTATTCAAGAAGCCATGTTTAATAAAGCCAAAGCCTTCCAACAAGCCCATATCACCCCAGCCAATACTTGGGATGAGTTTGTACAAATATTAGATACCAAAGCTGGGTTTGTATCGGCACATTGGGATGGCACTCCAGAAACTGAGGAGAAAATAAAAGAATTGTCAAAAGCCACCATTCGCTGTATTCCTTTAGACAATCCATTGGAAGAAGGATTGTGTATTTTATCGGGAAAAAAATCTACCCAGCGCGTATTGTTTGCAAGAGCTTATTAATATATTTATTATATGGAATATAATAAATACAGCCTTGTATTCAAGGGGAGTGGATTCAACCTTTTCAAAATCCAATTGGTGAACATTATTTTGACCACCATTACCCTTGGTTTATACTATCCTTGGGCTAAAGCAAGGACCCTGCAATATTTCTATGGCAACACTGTTTTCAATGAACAGCCCTTTGTCTTCACAGGCACTGGTTCAGAAATGTTTAAAGGCTTTATCAAAGCGTTTTTGTTGTTGTTGGGTTTATATGGGGCAGTGGTTTATTTGGTGTTAAACGAACAAGAATATGTTGGATTGGCCTTGCTGTATATTGTATTGATATTAATTATACCATTTGCCATTCACGGATCTTATCGCTATCGCTTTGCCAAAACAGTTTGGAGCGGTATACGATTTGGTTATATGGGCGATAAGTGGGAGCTGTTTGGATTGTGCATGAAAGGCACGCTGTTAACCATTGTAACCCTAGGCATTTATGGGGCTTGGTTTTCTATGAATTTAAGGCGGTATTTGCTTTGCAATGTCAAATTTGGGAATGCTAGATTCTCCTACAAAGGTGTAGGGGGCGAATACCTTTGGTTAAATATCAAAGGCTACTTTTTAACCGTGTTTACCATTGGATTATACTTCTTCTGGTGGCAAAAAGATTTGTACAACTATTATGTCAATAATCTGCGGTTAACCAAGGGTGAACAAACCATGTTGGTGAGATCAACCGCTACAGGTGGTGATTTTTTAGCGCTGATTTTTGTGAATTTGGTGTTATTTATTTTTACATTAGGATTGGCTACACCTTGGATCATTGTAAGAACTACTCGCTTTTTGATGTTGAATATTACATTAGATGGTACCATTGTATTTGATGAATTAAAACAAACTGAAGCAGAATACGACGATGCAACCGGAGAAGATATTGCAGACTTTTTAGACTTTGGATTCATCATATAATGGGAACAGTACACTCAGTAGATTTTTTTGATGGGATGCAAGCAGGTGCCAAACAAGCATTGATGTATTTTAATGCTGACGGCATTTCTATACAATTAGGCATTGAATGGGATGCCTCAGCCACTGTTTTGTTTTTCCCTTACAAGCAATGCAGCATTCAACAAACCGGCAATAAACTATTTGTCTTTTTAAATAAACGGTCCACGAATTATTTTTCGTTTGCAGCAGATGCCCCATTTACCCAACAATTACAAGCCCAATTAAAACAGCAAGACCGTTCTTTCGCTGGATCCTTATTAAGATTGAATGCTTTGTCTTTATTGTTGATGGTAGTGGTGTTGTTTGGAGGGGTCTATTGGGCGGTTGCTACCATTGTGCCTTGGGCTGGTTTAAAAATCATCAAGCCATCTACTGAAATATCTTTAGGCGAGCAAATGTATCAATCGATGATTCGAACAGAAGTCATTGATGAACGGCGCACAAAGGTTTTGCAACAGTTTGCACAAACACTTCGGTTGAGCAAAGATTATCCCATTAAAGTAACCGTAGTCAAAAGCAAAGACGTGAATGCGTATGCCATACCTGGGGGACATATTGTGGTGTACACAGGCATCATCAGAGCCATGCAATCATCCGATGAACTGGCGGCTTTATTAGGTCATGAAGCTGCTCATATCAATGGCAGACATAGTTTAAAATCTATTTTGCGAAGTGCGGCAACTGGGTTAATGGTATCGGTGGTATTGAATGATATTTCAGGTGTTTTTTCAATTGTTGTAGAGAATGCGGAAGGATTAAGGACCATGCATTTTTCAAGAAAAATTGAAAGCAGTGCGGATGAAGCGGGCATGCAAATGTTGGTGAAAAACCAAATTCATCCTTTGGCTATGAAACGTTTGATGCAACGCTTAAAAGACAATACACCATCCATACCCAATGAATTGTCTTTCTTAATGAGTCATCCGGCAACAGACGATAGAATTAAGCATGCAACGGAATTTGCCATTCCTTATAAAAATAGTTCCTTTGCACCCAATCCTGTATTGGATTCATTATGGAGTGCACTAAAATAACATGAAGCAAAAGCCCATTCATCCTGCCTTACAATCTTATTTAGACGGACAAGTCATTTTAATTGATAAACCCCTTCATTGGACATCGTTTGATGTTGTTAGAAAAATTAGGAATCTTACCCGTGTGATCAAAGTTGGGCATGCAGGCACACTCGATCCCTTGGCCACAGGCTTATTGATTGTGTGCACAGGGAAATTTACCAAGCAAATCAATGCCTATATGGGCATGGAAAAAACGTATACAGGCACATTTACTTTAGGCGCTGTTACACCTACGTATGATTTAGAATCTGAGCCAACCAATTTTTGCAATATTGCTCATTTAACCACCGAACAAATACATGCAGCCACTGATTTGTTTAAAGGGCCGATTATGCAAGTGCCGCCCATTCATTCGGCCATCAAACAAGCCGGCAAGCCTGTTTATTTGGCAGCACGCAAAGGCGTAGATGTGGTGTTAGAGCCCAGACCGGTCACCATTCATGCATTTGATATTACCAAGATTGAAGGGCCTATTGTGCATTTTAAAGTTGTTTGTTCTACTGGCACTTATATCAGAAGTTTGGCCCATGATTTTGGCAAAGCCTTGGGTGTGGGGGCATATATGAGCAGCTTAAGAAGAACCAAGATTGGTTCATTTGATGCAGACAATGCTTTAGAGATGCAAGCGTTTGAACAACAAATTTTGGCTTTGACCAACTTAGAAGGGCAACCCAATACCGAGTTGTAATGCAAAGTTAGGCACGCGAATCCCATTGGGTCTGATATCGTTCCAAGTGAAATCTTTAATGCTCATCCAGCCATTATTCGCCGCTCTGAGCGGGTCTTTCAACTTATAGGCAAAATCGAACCTGATCAAGAAATAAGACATATCGAATCTTAAGCCAGTGCCAATTCCGATGGCCATGTCTCTGGTAAAACTGTTTAAAGAAAATCTGGTATCGGCGTCTGTGGAAGCTGCTCTTTTGATATTCCAAACGTTACCAATATCAGCATATAATGCAGAGCCAATTTTAAAACTACCAATGGACGCCAATTGAAAACGGTATTCAACATTGAACTCTAATTGCATATCACCAAAACGATCGCGGAATGCATTAGCAGCTGTATCTTCTTCACTTTGATTGGAACTGCCTAAGCCCAATTGTCTTAATCGCCAAGCACGCATGCTGTTGGGGCCACCTGCTGAAAACTGTTTGTAGAAAGGCAGTGTAGGACCAATGATGGTATCACCGCCGTAGTTGTATCCCATACCAGCAAAAGCCCGATAGGCCAATTCAGACTTAGGAAATTTAACCGATTGTTTGTATTCGGTTTCAACTTTAATGTATCGATAAATATTGCCTTTTAAGCCTGGAATAATGCCAAACAATCCACCAGCTTCTTCAACAGCCAGTCGATAAAATTTATTCTTATTTGGATTTCTTTGACCATTGGTGGTGCGAACAAATGAAAAACTTTGACTGACAATGCTGCCTTCGTTGAACGATGCTTTTAAAAACGGGTTCTTAATAATGAGCTGGTCCAACGAATCTAACTTGTCAATAGAATACAATTCAACATTGATAGGTTTGTACAAGAGCGAATTATTGCCCTGCTTCCATTCATAACCTAAACTGGTGGTAAAGTTTCTAACCCTGTAAAAATTTCTTCGATCTACATAGCCGCCATTCACTGACCAAAGCGTTCTTCTATTGTCTAAATTGCTTAAGGCTTTCCAACGTTTAAACGGTTGAACAATGCCAGGGAAAATATAGGTATGGCCAATGTTGATTAAGAAGGTTTGTAACAACTGATCGGGTTGATTGCTGGTGTTTAAGATATTCAATTCAACCCCTGTTCTAAACGTAGCAATGGATTGAATGGCATTCTTCCAAACGTTTCTATTGTTGTATGATAAGTTGGTGGTGATACCTAATAAATTGGTTACCCCAATGTCTGCAATATTTCTACTGGCTTCTAAGTCAATGGTAAAGCTTTGTTTCACCGCAGGCGTCATAAACATATACATGTCTAATGTGTCTTTGTCTCTGATTTCAGGCCTGATGTCGATGTTTTGCCAAGCGGCTAATTGCCCCAATGCATTGGCAGTTTTAAAGTAACGGTCTTCATTGTACAAGTCGCCCTTTTTAAAATAGGTATCTTCTTTTAAGGGGCGATAATTGAAGAGCCCTTTCTTGTAACGCATGACCGTTTCATTGTTTCGTTGTTCTAAAAAACTGCGATCGCGCATTAAACTATCGGGAACATCTGTGATTTTGGTTTCAGGATAGTAATACAAATTGCCAATATAGTACTTGCGCAAACGACTGCTGTCGGTGATATTTCTTTGTCTGATGGCAATATCCCAATTCGGATTTTCGCGCTTGGCTTTGGCCACTTCTGAGAGTAATTTGGCTTGCTCAAATGGATCAATGGTCAGCGCAAATAGTTTGGTATTGTTAGAATCCACATAGGCATAAACATCTTCACGGGTAATTTTGAAATATCCATTGCGTCTGTAAATGCCCACCATTCTATCCAATTCACTGCTGATGATTTGTTTAGAATAAGGGTTCGATTTTTTTAATAAACTTTTTGGCGCGGCTTCTCTGGCCAACTGTTGCAAAGTAGAATCAGTCATTTCATAGGTCACTTCGTCAATGGCAATATTTTTGCCCGCATCAATATCCATGTAAACACTGGCCCTGATTTGATCGCGAACCGTATCAATGGTGAAACGATTCGATAAAACGGCATAGTAATACCCTTGGGCATTCAAGAAGGAATTCATGTAAATAGCCGACTGTTGAATATTGGTGCTGTCAAAAACAGCGGGACTTTTGATTTTGTAAAAGAGGCCAAATTGTTGTTGCTTCGGCACTTTTAAACTATCATCCCAGTAATTTTGCAAATTAGATAATAAACGTTTTTTCTCATCTTTGGTAAAATTGCCTTGAAGATTAATTTGGTTATTGTACACAAAAGCCGTGTTCTTGGGATAGTTTCTTACCCAGGTTCTCTTTTGTTCAGAACAAGACACCAACAGAACGAATGCAAAGCCATACACCCAAAAACCAGCAAATTGTTGTTTTACCCTAAAATGCATACACAATGTTAAGCAAGAATGAGACCAAATATATCCAAAGTTTGTACCATAAAAAACAAAGGGATGCTTTAAACTTGTTTATAGTAGAAGGGGTAAAGGGGGTAGATGAATTGTTGGGCAGTGATTTTACCGTACAAAAAATCATCGCCACCAACGAATGGGAACACCCGATGATGCAACAATGGCCCGTTCAACGCGTGACTGAATCACAATTACAACAAGTGAGTGGCCTGCAAAAAGCCCATCAAGTATTGGCGATTGTAGAACAAAAATCAGTTGTGGCGCAACCACCTGCCAAAAGCGCCATCACTTTGGTGTTAGACGATATACAAGACCCAGGCAATATGGGAACGTTGATACGCATAGCCGATTGGTTTGGCATTACACAAATTATTGCGTCTGAGCATTCAGTGGAACTGTACAATCCTAAAGTGATTCAAAGTACTATGGGCAGTTTTATTCGTGTGCAGGTAGCTTATGGATCATTGGAAGCGTTATTAAGCCAATCCACTGTGCCCATTTATGGCGCCCTATTAGAAGGCGGTTCTATTTATCAAGAACCCAGCATTAAGGAAGGCGTCTTAATCATTGGGAATGAATCCAAAGGCATTCAGGCTTCTTTGAAATCATTGATTACAAAACCTGTCAGTATTCCAAGGGTAGGGGGAGCGGAATCGCTGAATGCAGGGGTGGCCGCGGGGATTATACTCTCTCACTTAATCCACAAGGGCTAGGCTTTACTTGAATTGAATGGCTTGGATGGGGTTTACTTTTTTAACCAATAGTGCTGGCAAAAGCATGATTAAAAAAGACACTACAAAAGTGGTCAAACAGACCAACAGAATTTGCCACCAAATAATCAAGACTGGTGCGGTTTTTACATAATAGGCCGACTCATCTAATTGAATGAATCCCGTGTATTGTTGTAATAACACAAGCCCCATGCCCATCACAAAACCAGCCATGATCCCTCTGATAGAAATCACTGCAGCATAGTATAAGAAGATGCGACTGATCAAACGATTGTTGGCACCCACTGCTTTCAATACGCCAATCATGCGGGTGCGTTCTAAGATTAAAATCAATAAACAAGTGATTAAATTAATGATGGCGACAATGGCCATAATGATAAAAATCACGTTTCTATTCATGTCTTGAATGGCCAACCAATCAAAGATATTGGGGTAAATACTGTTCACGGTTCTGCTCATCCATTCAGTTGGCAAATCATTTAATAATACTTGGTTAACAGAATCGGCCTTGTAATTGGGCTTTATAAATATTTCATAACCACCAATTTGATCTGGTGCCCAATCATTGATGCGTGCAATCAATTTAAGATCGCCAATTAAAAATACTTTGTCGTATTCTTCAATGCCCGTTTTGTACAAGCCAGCCACGCGCAACTTTCGATAACTGGTATTGCTTTGATCATTGCCCACAAAATACAGGGTTACTGTATCGTTTAATTGAATTTGTAAAAGACTGGCCACTTGTTCAGACACCAAAATGTCTTTACTGTAAGCGGTGTCATTGAATTGAATCCAATGTCCTTTGGTTAAAAAGGATTTGAATTGGGTGCTGTCGTAATTGGCTTCAATTCCTTTTACTAAAATGCCTTCGATGTTTTGTTTGAAAGACAATACAGCCGATTTTGTTGCAAATGCTTGCACTTTGGCAACCCCCGGTTGGGTTTGCATGATTTGCTCTACAGATTTATTTTTCTGAATGGGCACTTCTTCCGCCATCATTGATTTATCCGGCTCAAAATGTTGCACCCGTATTTGCCCCCAAAAACTATAGACTTTATTGCCAACTGTTTGTTGAAAACCATTCACAAAACAAAGGGTAATGATCATGGCAGCGATGCCTACCGTTGTGGCGCCTACAGACAGCCGAATGATGAAACGAGAAAAAGACTGCTGATGGCTGAATGCCAATCTTTTGGCTATATAGAGCGAAAAATTCAATCGGTATGGTTTTTGACTGAATCAAAGCTACTAATAATACAATAGTTTCAGTAAGTTTATCCTATATGCGTTATATCGTTGTTTGTATATACTGTTTGATAAGCCTGCAAGTTGCAGGACAAGTGAAAACCGATCAGGTATGGATGTCATCCATCAAAACCGTGAAATTGTTTCCACAAAACAATCAATTGGCGCTGCCCATTATTGCGTTAAATTCTTCCGAACAATTAGAATTGCACTTTGACGATTTAGGGGCCTATCCCAAAAATTATTTTTATACATTTCAGTTGTGCAATGCCGATTGGACAGCAGCACAATGGAGCCCTTTTGATTATATCAGAGGCTTTCAACAAAATAGAATCAGTCAGTACCGTGTATCATCCATTGCACAAGTGACCTATGTGCATTATCAAGCGCTTTTGCCTGAACGATCTGCAGTACCTACAAGAAGTGGCAATTATATCTTGAAAGTATTTCAGGATGCTGATACGGCTAAATTATTATTCACCAAACGGTTTTATGTAGTAGACAATAAAGTGGGCATTGCGGCGCAGATGCAACAACCTTTTAGTGCATCATTAACGCAAACGCACCAAAAAATTCAGATTTCGGTGAATACCGCTCCATTAAAAAATATTCAACCACAACAGATTCAAACCACCATTTTGCAGAATGGCCGATGGGACAATGCCGCACAAAATTTACAACCCAGTTTTGTTAGAGGCAATGTGTTGGAATACAATGGTGAACAAGATTGTTTATTTAGTGCAGGCAAAGAATACCGTTGGTTAGATTTAAGAAGTTTGCGTTTTGAATCGGATCGGGTAGAGCGCATTTCAAGGCAAAATATACCGGTATTGGTATATGCCAAGCCTGATGCCATACGATCGAGCTTGCGGTATTTGTGGTACAGAGATTTAAATGGATTCAATGAGATTTCAAATGCAGAATCACAGAATCCATGGTGGCAATCGGATTATGCAGAGGTAGAATTTACGTTAGCGCCGAATGGTCAACAGCCTATGGCCAACAAAGCGGTGCACTTGATTGGCGAATTAACAGGTAATCAAATCAGTGATTCATCTTTGATGCAGTTTGATGAACGCAAGGGCGTGTATTATAAACGCTTGTTGTTAAAACAAGGATTTTACAGTTATGCTTATGTAACCAAAGATGTGCTAAAACCACAGCAAATGGCTGATGCAGCTTTAACAGAGGGCAATTATTGGGAAACAGAGAATCAATATACCATTTTGGTGTATTATCGCCCATTTGGCGGCAGACACGACGAGTTGGTGGGCATCAGGCAAATCAGCAGTTTACTGCCCAATGGCCGACTTTAACAATAAACATTAGGGAGGGCAGCATAATAAGTGTATCTTTGCACCCTTATTAATTTACAATTTTTACAATGGACACACAAATTCAAGGAACTGTAAAGTTCTTTAACGAAGAAAAAGGTTTTGGTTTTATTAAGCATGATGATTCCAACAAAGAAACTTTTGTACATGCAAATGGTTTAATTGACCAGATTGAAGCTAACGACAAAGTTATCTTTGATGTACAAGAGGGAAGAAAAGGTTTGAATGCAGTAAATGTAAAACGTTTAAGCTAGTCTTAAATTACATACCTTACCTAAGGCCATCAGCTATCAGTTGATGGCCTTATTTTTTATTTGAAGTATATTTGCCCTTTAATTATTACATATGTCTGTTTTAATGAATCAGTTGGCAGAAACCACTGCCTTTATCAAGCAAAAAATCAATACAGATGCAAGTGTTGGCATCATATTAGGCAGTGGATTAGGCAATTTGGCCAATGAAATAACCATCGATTGTAGCATTCCATATAGTGAGATTCCTCATTTCCCAGTCAGTACAGTAGAAGGCCATGGTGGCAGTTTAATGTTAGGCGAACTCAGTGGTAAAAAAGTGTGGGTGATGAGTGGGCGCTTTCACTACTATGAAGGGTATACACCACAACAGGTCACTTATCCTGTAAGAGTCATGCATTTATTGGGTGTTAAAACCTTGTTGTTGTCAAATGCTGCCGGCGGTGTTAATCCCGCGTTTAGCGTTGGCGATTTAATGGTGATTACCGATCATATCAGCATGTTTGTAGTGAACCCTTTGTTGGGCAAAAACGAAGACGCATTGGGCACCAGATTTCCCGATATGAGTGAACCATATAGCAAAGTATTGGTAGCAAAAGCCATGCAGATTGCCGCAGATAATGGCATTCAATTGAAGCAAGGTGTTTATACAGGGGTGACTGGGCCTACATTTGAAACCAGGGCAGAATACAAAATGATTCATGCATTGGGCGGTGATGCGGTTGGCATGAGTACGGTGCAAGAAAATATTGTGGCCGTGCATTGCGGCATGCAAGTATTTGCCACCAGTGTAATTACCGATTTGGGCATTCGCGAAGAAGAGAATGTGATTACGCATGAAGAAGTATTACAAGCAGCCAAAGAAGCAGAACCCAAACTGACTTTGTTGTTCAAAGCATTGGTAGCAGGTCTATAAATCAGGAATGGTATCCTTGAATGTATAAGCATCACATCATATTATTCTTGATCCTTGCAAGCATGGGTTTTGCAAAAGCCCAGTCTTTCAGGCCAGGGCAAATGAGTTCCTTTGGTGGAGCCAATGGGATGCAACAATCCAGAACAGGTAAGGGCAAAAATGATTCTTTGCAGAAGCGGGATATTTATGCGGATTCCATCACCATTTTTTATCGGTATTTCGATTCAACCAGGAATCGCACGCTCGACTCTAGCATCAACGATTTTACCACGCGGTTTCCCATGCCTTTTGACTATTATCATCTGGGCAATTTTGGAACAGCAGCACAGTCTATGCGCTTTCATCCACTCATGAAAGCTGGCTTTGACGCAGGGTTTCATCAGTTTGATATGTATAAGTTCACATTAGAAAATACGCGTTTTTATCAAACCACCAGACCTTATACAGAGTTGGGCTATATGCTTGGTGCAAAAGCCGAACAATTGATTGACTTAAAGCATACCCAAAACAGAAAAAGCAATTTCAATTTTGGCTTCGAGTATCGTTTCAGCAATTCGCCAGGTAGCTTGAAAAATCAAAACGCCAGTCATAATAATTTCAGGTTCACTTCGCATTATCAAACCAATAATCGCCAATACGAAATCTTCTTTTTGTACATCTCCAATAAAGCATCCGTGTCTGAAAATGGCGGACTGGTTAACATTAAGCAACTCGACAGTTTGGCCTTGAATGATCCATATGAATTAGAGACCAGGCTTGGCCGATCAGGCGCAGCCATTCGCAATCCATTTAACACGAATGTTAGTACAGGAAATTTGCAAAAAGACAATCAGTTGTTGATCAAACACCATTATGATATTGGTAAAAAAGATTCAATCGTCACCGATTCGGTTACATACAAAATATTTTATCCAAGATTTAGAGTAGAACATGTGTTGAAATATCAACAACAATTGGCGCATTTTTTTGACAACAATGTAGATTCTAGTCGATACAAAACCTATTTCAATTATACCACCAGAAATGGCCAAGCCTTTCAATTTAAAGACAGTTGGAATATCTTGACCAATGAGTTTAGTTTGATCACTTTCCCCGATAAAAACAACCAAAGTCAGTTTTTGAAAGCAGGGATTGGCTTGCAGACTATCAAGGGCACGCTTGACACGTTCAATACCGTATCACTCAACAATATTTATGTGTCGGGCGAGTACCGCAATAGAACCAAGAACCAGGTTTGGGATTTGGAAGCCAAGGGTGAATTGTATTTGAACGGGTTTAACTCGGGCGATTACAGTGCCTACATCAGTATGAAGCGCTTGCTCGGCAAAAAAATTGGCTTCTTGAATGTGGGCGCGCACAACGTGAACCGATCTCCCTCTTATATTTTTAATAGTTTGAGTACATTTCCAATCGCCAATCGAGTAAGTTACAATAAAGAAAATATTTTGCGGGTATTTGGGGTGTACGAAAATCCGTCCAAAAATTTAACCATCACGGGTGAATACAATGTGGTGAGCAATTATCTTTATTTTGATAGTTTTTTTACTGCCAAACAAGAAGCCACTTTGTTTAATGTGCTGCAATTGGGGCTGACCAAAAAAATCAGATTGGCCAAGCATTTTAATTGGTATGCAGAAATCAATATGCAACAAGCTATTGGTGGCGCACCCATTAATATTCCATTGATCATTACCCGCAATCGATTTGCTTTTGAAGGCAATTTTTACACCAATTTGTTTTTGTCTACTGGCGTAGAATTCAGGTACAACACGGCTTACAAGCCTGATAATTACAGCCCCTTGCTCGGACAGTTTTTCTTACAAAACAATACCACCATTTCTAACCGACCAGATGTCAATGCATTTTTGCATTTTAGAATTAAGAGCTTTAAAGGCTTTATTAGATTCGAAAACATCAATACGCTGATCTCCAATTTAAATGTGCAAGCCACCCATTACCCCGGACAAGGGCTATGGAACCGGATCGGTATTTGGTGGAATTTTGTAAACTAATTCAACTGATTGCTAACGCCATAAAACCCCGCAATCTTACG
>JAIXYL010000051.1 GCA_027490265.1 Sediminibacterium sp. | reverse complement strand
TTATACCAGAGATGCTTACAAACAGACCATCTGTAAGCATCTCTGATATTTGGGGAAAGGCCGTACAGTTTAAACAAGGCAGTTTCATCAAAATCACCGCTCCAAGTGGCACTGGTAAAAGCACTTTGATCCATCTATTGTACGGGTTAAGAAAAGATTTTCAAGGCAATATTTTATTTAACCAAGTAAATATATCTACATTAAACGCTTTTGATCTATCAAAATATCGTCGATTACATTGGAGCATTATTTTCCAAGATTTAAGACTTTTCCCGGAACTAACCGCCAAAGAAAATATTGAACTGAAACGTATTCTGCAACCGCCCATCATTTCTGAAGAACGTTTGCTTGATATGGCCGAACAGCTAGGCGTTGTGCCTATTTTAAATCAACAAATAAAGTATTGCAGTTACGGCGAGCAACAGAGAATTGCCATTATTCGAGCGCTCATGCAACCCTTTAATTTTTTATTGATGGATGAACCCTTTAGTCATCTAGACAATGCCAACAAATTGAAGGCAGCCAAACTCATCACCGAAGAATGTGTAAATAGAGGCGCAGGTATCATTTTGACAGATTTAGATCAAGACATGCATTTTAACTATCAAGTTAATTTAAACTTATAAGCCTTGCTAAATACGATTTTAAAAAAACTCATCAGAAGTCAGTCCGGTATTATTCAAATGGTTACAGCCAGAATAGGATTGGGAATTGCTGTTTTTTTACTACTCTTAGCCATTCAAATTCAAACAAATTTTCAATATTTATTGAACAGTTCTAACAACAAAGACAGCATTGCTGATTTTTTAGTGATTAACAAGGTTTTAGACAATAACAGCTTAGGTAATACTGCATTATCCAAAGCATTAATTCAAGAGCTAGCTGCACAACCTTTTGTAACATCCGTTGGTGAATTAAGTCCTAGCAGATTTAAAGCAAGCATACAGAGCATCAGTAACCAATTTCCATTTTATACAGATATTTCATTTGAAAGTGTACCGGCCGATTTTATTGATACAAAAGGCATAGAATTCACATGGGAACCCAATGCCAGCTATGTGCCCGTTATTGTACCCAATATGTTTTTAGACATCTACAATTTTCAATTTTCATTATCGCAAAACTTACCGCAGTTAACCCCAAGCATTGTTAAAATGATTGTGTTTAAATTGACGGTGTATGGGAAAAATGGACCTGTTAGTTTTAATGCAAAAATTGTTGGACTAAGCGATCGGATTTCATCAATGTTGGTACCAACGGAGTTTATTCAATGGGGAAATCAATACGCAGGAAGTGAAGCCAATCAAGCTATTTCAAGGGTTGTTATCAAATCAAATGACCCTTCAAGCCCCGTCTTAAGCGCGTTTCTCAAAAAAAATAATTTAAGCACCAATACTGAAAAACTAAGATTTAGCAAGTATAGAAAAATCATTGATATAGTGGTAAGTACTGCTGGAATAACAGGATTTACGATGTTGGCATTTGCATTAATCATCTTTACCCTATTCATTCAAATAACCATTGCCAATTGTAGACAAGAGATCATTTTATTGATTACACTTGGGGTTTCACCTATTCAACTCAAAAGATTTTTATTTAAGCAATTTTATCCCAAAAATATTATTAGCATTCTAATGTCAATTGTATCAATCATTGGGGTACAATTTGTTTTGCAGCAAATATTAGAGAAGCAATCAATACTGATTCCAAAGTTGATTGCTTGGCCTACTATTTCAACCGCTATTGCTTTGGCCATTTTACTGTGGTGGGTTACAATTAAAGCCATTAAAAAGCATATCGCAGCTTAATGTTGGAGCATTTCTTTCACCATTTCTTGTGACAGTGGCTTTGTAATATAATCAACCACCATTGGGTACTTTCTTGCCTTATCTCGATCAAAAGTATCAATAGAAGAAGACAGGACTACTACCTTGGATTGAATAGGACTTTGTTGATAATTTTCTAAAAAATCCCACCCGCTACTAAATGGAAAATTGACGTCCAATAAAATTAAGTAATCGCCTGAACGATCAGTTTCTTTTAAAAAAATTTCAGCAGCATTTATTTCAGAAAAAACCACCACTTCAATATCATGATTGACCAGTTGAAAAATCCGCTTATTAATGATATTAGTAAACGTATCATCATCAATCAGAACAATCTTTTTATAAGCTTTACTACGTTTATAAAAGTTAAAATAACTATCGGATTGATTGAATGATAATTTATGATTGATTTTAAAAATTGTACTGTTAATTACCTGAATCGATTGTCTAGACGCAGCAATCATTTCAAGCCTTTCGCTTTCTGAAATTTCACCATTATCCAGCATTTGAATAATTGACTGAATTTTGGCATATTCGTGTCTTAATTCGTGTGATGTAATGAACGACAATTCCCTAAATGTTTTATCACTTTTTTTCTGTTGCTGCTCAAAACGTAGTAAATCAGTTACATCAGTTAAAATGCCTGTAACAGAATAATCATCTTCAGCGTTTTCTAATTTAGTACACCGCAAATTATAAACCCTGCAAATACCATTTTTGCGAAAAAATCGAATATTCTCACCATCTTCATTAACTGAGTTTTGATCAACTGGTGATTGTAATAATTTTTGCAACAAATGCAAATCATCTTCATGCACCATTGCATACAATTTTTCAAAAGGAATGGTCGTTTTGAAATCAACAACTGTTCCAAAGAATGCTGCAAAATGGGTGTTGAAAAAAGTGAACTGCTTAGAAAATTGATTAGCCAAAAACAAAGCGTTTTGAGATAACGCAAAAAAACGCTTCAAAGCAGCGAATGACTGCTGCTGATTGAAGAACAAAGGATTTTCATTGGACATACATCAAATTGGATTGATCAAATCAAGCTAAATGCGGCTGTCAATTGGCATTTAGGCTGTAAAGATTCAATTGTCGTCGTCAAAAAGCTGTGGTACTTATATATATAGTCACGGTGATTTAACCCTATTTTTTGTAGTGGTAAAATTAAATAATTGATTTTCTTTATAATATACATTATTATTTATATTAATACAAATACTACTGATTTTTTATATTTAAACCTTAATTAATTTACACTCCAATCTAGCAAACAATTAAAATCGCTCATTATGAAAAACATTATTACTAAACGCTTTTTAGCTTTAGGCGTAGTTGCAGCCCTTAGCTTTACTGCTTGTCAAAAAGCTGAAACTCAAGCTGATTTGGTACAATCCAATAACGAAGATGCAGAAATGAATTTAGTGGGTTCAGCCTCGAGAAGAAACAATATAAAAGGCCTTATCTCTGAATCTGCAGCTTCAAGAATGGCAGCAACATATAAGCAAAACTACAAAGGCAATAATTACACAGAATATGTTGTGTTTGATGTAGAAGATATGGAAAAATACATCAAACAAATCAAAAAAAGATACAAGTCTGATAAGGTGTATGTTTATTTTGGACAGTACGATGAAGTAACCGCTCCTAATCCAAAAGATAAAGGCAGAGTTTCTGTGTTTTTCTTAGGAAATAATAAACTTAGCAGTAGTGGAAACTTTAGAAGCCAAGCAACAACTGACGGTACAGACATTGAAGGCTCTAACTATTTGAACCACGGGACAATATATCCATAGTAATTAATTGGAAATTAAGTTCTAAGTTAGCTGCTCATTCAAATTATTCAGAATGCTGACAAATATTTACCTGCTGGTGCAAGCCAGCAGTTTTTTAGTTTGTATACTATTATATAGATCACTAAGAAACACGCCTTTAAAGTTTTTTTTACCCTTTCTGTTCATTACATTGGCAGTAGAGTTGATTGGATATTGGTTAACGTCAAAGGAAATTAAAAACTATGCATTATTCAATTTCTTTACAACACTTGAATTTGTTTTTTATTCATTTTTATTTTCAAAACACTTGAAAACCACGGTTTTTAAAAAATTAACCATTGGATTTATACCTTTTTATATATTTCTTGTTTTTATAAATCTTCAGTTTGTTCAAGGCTATAATGTGACATTTCATACCTATACATTTCTTTTAGGTTCCTTTTTTGTAGTATTGTTTTGTTGTTTGTTTTTTTATGAATCAGTTTTGCCCGAACATTTAGATCATCCATTGGCAAAGCAACCTTTCTTTTGGGTTTGCACCGGCTTATTATTATTTTACATGGGATCCGTTATAATTAATGCACTATTTGAGTATTTAAGAAATTATGATTTACAACAAGAGGGCAAAAAAATATATGGTATAATTAATCAAAGCTTAAATGTAGTATTGTATTCAGCATTTATTTATGCATTCATATTATGCCGGAAAAACAAGAAGACATACTCGTCACAATAATAATTTCCTCAGTATTCTTTGTACTATTGGCGATGTTCCTACTGGTATTATTATATCTATTCTTACGCAAGCAACGCCAAAATCAAAAAGAAAAAGAAGAGATGAAAAATAGGTTTGAACAAACCATTATTAAATCTCAACTAGAAATTCAAAATCAAACG
>JAIXYL010000153.1 GCA_027490265.1 Sediminibacterium sp. | reverse complement strand
ATGAAAAAAGGATTGATAGGTGCAGCCATTTTAGTGGCTGGTTTGTTTGGCTCGGTTGAGGCGCAAACGAAAAAAGTCATTGCCGACAAGATTGTTGGTCAGGTGGGTGATAAAATTATCCTCCGCTCTGAAATCATCAATACCATTGCTGATGCCAAAAGACAAAGCCAGGGACAAGAGAATGTGGTTCTGCCCAATGAGTGTCAAGTATTAGAAAGTCAATTGATCAGAAAGGCTTTATTGTTGCAAGCACAGAAAGATTCTTTGACTGTTGAAGACGATGAAATTGAAGCAGATTTAGACAACAGAATCAGACAAACCATTCAACAATACGGTTCTAAAGACATCTTGGAAGAAATCGCTGGTAAAACTGTTTATCAATTAAAAGATGATTTCAGAGAAGCGTTTCGGGAACAACGATTGGCTGATCAAATGCAGCGTAAAATTGTTGACAATATTAAAATTACCCCAACAGAAGTCAAACAATATTTCAGTAAGACCCCAACCGATAGCTTACCTTTTTACGAAAGTGAAATTGAAGTCAGCCAAATCATGATGGTTCCCAAGCCCAATAAAGACGTTGAGGAATATGTGGCCAAGCAATTGTACGATTACAAGAAACAAGCAGAAGTGCAGGGTGCAAAGAAGTTTGAACAATTGGCCAAAAATTATTCTGAAGACCCCGCTGTAAAAGAGAATGCTGGACAATATACATTAAACAGGAACGATAAATTTTGGGATCCCGCATTTTTAGCAGGGGCGTTCCGATTAAAAGAAGGACAAATCTCTCCAGTGATTAAGTCAAAGTTTGGGTTGCATATTATCATGATGATCAGTCGCTCTGGAGATGAAGCCATCGTTAGACATATTTTGCGCATTCCTCCAATTACAGAAGATGAAATCAAAGAAACCACTGATAAATTAGATTCTATTCGCAATCAAATTAAAGCGGGTAAGATGAATTTTGCAGAAGCAGTGAGCAAATATTCTGATGATGAAAACAGTAAGTTTAGTGCAGGCTCTTTAGTCGGCAGAGATGGATCTACTTTTATTACATTGGATGTGTTAGACAAGGATATGATTAAGCCCATCAGTGAAATGAAGCCAGGCGATATTTCTAGACCACAGGTATATCAAGATGAGCGTGGTAGAAAAGTTGTGAGAATCATCTACTACAAAACTAAGAAAGAACCACACCGCGAAAATTTAAAAGACGACTATAATAGAGTGGCACAACGTGCATTGGAAGAAAAGAAAATGACCACATTAGAAAAATGGTTTAAAGAGCATATTCCAACCTATTATGTACTCATTGATAATGAATACACTAAGTGTTCTGAATTGGCGCAATGGAAACAAGCTGCCGCCAACGCCGCAGAGGTAAGAAGACAATAATTGTCATAAATTACTGATAATCAAACCGTTGAATGGATGCTCTAAGCTTTGTTCAACGGTTTTTTTATGCGAAAAAAAATATTTTTGGAAATTAGATGTATATACATGTATATTTGTGTTGTGAAATTAGAACAGGCCATACAAAGCAATAAATTCAAAAACGAAATGCACAAAGCAAGTTTGAATATTTTGTACACGGCTTGGTGGTTGAAAACACAAATGAGCAAAGTTTTAAAGGAGTTTGGTCTAACACATGAGCAATACAATGTGATGCGTATTTTAAAAGGAAAATATCCCGAACAAATATGTGTGAAAGACATTAGTTGTAGAATGATTGAGAAAAGCTCGAATGTGCCCAGAATCATTGATCGTTTGGTGATTAAAAAATTGGTGAAAAGAGCCGACTCACCTTTTGACAAACGCGAAACTGTGATTACGCTCACGCAATCTGGTTTAGCAGTATTGGCCGCATCTACTGAATCAGTGAATCAGTTGATGGATGAAATGGTTAAAATGGAATCTGAAGATGCCACTCAATTAAACCTATTGCTAGAGCGATTGCGTGGCACCGAGTAAAATTTTTTTATAAAAATAGATGTACATACACTTAAATACACAGATATGAAAACGATTATTCACAAAGCAGACACCAGAGGACACAATAGTTTCGGATGGTTAAACAGCTACCATAGTTTCAGTTTTGGTCATTATTATCATCCCGAAAGATTGCAATTTGGTGCCCTAAGGGTATTAAACGACGATACAGTAGCGCCAGGTATGGGATTTGGTAAACACCCACACGATAATATGGAAATTGTGTCTATTCCTTTATCTGGTGATTTGCATCATCAAGACAGTACTGGTAGAAACGAAATCATTCGTCAGCATGATGTACAAATCATGAGTGCAGGCAGTGGCATTGCTCATAGTGAAATGAATGCCAATAAAGATCAACCAGTGAAATTTTTGCAGGTTTGGGTGCTCCCTAAAGAAGCGAATATTCCACCCCGCTATGAACAAAAATCTTTTAAACCAGAAGACAGGGTTAATCAAATATTAACCGTAGTAGCACCTGATGACGCCAATGCTGTTTGGATCAATCAAGATGCATGGTTTTCATTGGCCAATTTTGAAGCTGGTCAACAAGCAAACTATCCATTGCATCTTTCTGGCAATGGGGTTTATGTTTTTGTAATCAGTGGTGAAGCAACCATTAATGGTATTGCATTACAAAATAGGGATGGTTTAGGCATTACAGACATAGACCAATTGACCATTGATGCCAACACCAATACTGAATTGTTATTAATTGAAGTTCCGATGAACATGAATGAAGCTTAGTATGAAAACAAGAACCATCGAAACCATTGCATATGGCCAACCCATGGATATGGGCGGCTTCCCAATACGTCAGGCCCTGCCTTCCAAAAAGCTTGATCGTCTTGATCCTTTTCTGTTGTTGCATCATGCAGATATAAAAGTATCGCCCCATGTTGATGTTAAACATGCTGGGGTTGGGCCGCATCCTCACAGAGGGTTTTCACCTGTTACTTTTATTTTTAAAGGTGGCGTACACCATCGAGACAGTAGGGGCAACAGTCATATTGTATATGCAGGTGGTACCCAATGGATGAATGCGGGTATGGGTGTCATTCATAGTGAAAGACCGCCTGAAAATATTCAGGAATTAGGCGGCCGACAAGAGTTGATTCAGCTTTGGATCAATACCCCTGCAGCCAATAAAATGGAAGCACCTGCTTATATACCCATTGATAAAGACCATACTCCTCAAGTCATTTCAGAAGATGGGTTAACGCAGATCAACATTATTGCAGGTGAATTGGCAGGCGTAAAAGGTCCGATTGTGCCGCATACTTCAATCAATATGTTCACCATTGAGATGAAAAAAGGGGGCCATTATTTTATTCCTTTTGAAGCAACGCATAACGCTTTCTTGTACTTATTAGAAGGTAATATACAATTGAATGAGCAAGACGACTTGTTGGCATTTTATATGGCCACTTTTCAAAAAGACGGAGAGGGCATTCATATCAAGGCTTTAGAAGACAGTACCATTTTATTGGGTACAGGTGAACCCATCAATGAACCAATTGCATCGCATGGTCCTTTTGTGATGAATCATCAAACTGAATTATTAGAAGCATTCCGTGATTACCAAATGGGTAAAATGGGTGTACTGATAGAAGATTAAATTATTAAACCAAAAAATAAACAACCAATGGCAACGTACAAAATTGACCCAATGCACAGTGAAATCACTTTTAAAGTGAAACACTTAATGATTACCAATGTTACAGGCAGCTTTCAACAATTTGATGCAACACTAGAAGCAAATGAAGCTGACTTTAGTGATGCAGTGATTACATTTGAAGCGGCTGTAGACAGTATTTCAACCAACAATGAACAGCGTGATACCCATCTAAAAAGCGATGATTTTTTTGCCGCTGCTACGCATCCTAAACTAAGCTTTGTATCTACTTCATTTACCCATAAATCTGGTTCTGAGTATCTACTTAAAGGAGATTTGACCATTAAGGGAAATACCAAGTCTGTAGAATTAGCCGTAGACTTTGGTGGCAGAATGACTGATTTCTATGGCCAAGACAAAGCTGGTTTTGAAATTACAGGTAAAATAAACCGCAGTGAGTTTGGTTTAACCTGGAGTGCTGTAACTGAAGCGGGTGGTGTGGTTGTAAGTGATGAAATCAAATTAAATCTGGCTGTACAAATGGTTAAGCAAGCCTAATCGGGCAAGATTGAACCCTCTGTCCATTTAATCGTTATAAGTATATGCAAATTGAAATCATTACTGGAAGTCCTAGAAAAGACAGCGTGACCTATCGGGTTGCCCTGCATCTGCAAGCCTATTTAAGAGCGCATACCGATCATATGGTAGGAATAATTGATGTTAGAGAATGGAACCTGCCGTTATTGCAAAATGTGTTTTCTTCGGTTGATCAAACACCCGATGCTTATAAGCCACTGGCTAAAAGAGTATTTGCGGCGAATGCCTTTATTTTGGTAACCCCAGAATACAACGGCAGCTATGCTCCCTCTTTACAAAACCTTTTAGACCATTTTCCCAAACAGGCTAGAAAAGCGTTTGGTATTGTAACCGCTTCTGTAGGGGCAATGGGTGGTATGCGGGCTTCTCAACAAATGTTGTTGTTGGTACCAGGCTTGTTTGGTATTGCTTCACCGCATATGCTGATTGTGCCCCATGTTGATAAAAAATTTGATGCAACGGGTAATTTAGTGGATGAGGGCTATAAGCCTGCGGTGGATAATTTCGTTAAAGAATTCCTTTGGTTGGCTGGTAATTTATTGCCAGAATCCATGGCTGAAAAACGAACCGTATATAATTAATTTTAAAAAGGGTGGCGGAGTTGTAACTTCGCCATTCCTTTTTTATATAGCACCATGAGCGATGAAATAAAACACGAATGTGGCTTGGCTTACATTCGTTTACGCAAGCCTTTCTCTTATTACCTCCAAAAACATGGAACGGTAACTTACGGCTTAAACAAGCTGTACCTTTTGATGGAAAAACAGCACAATCGCGGACAGGATGGGGCTGGTTTAGCCATGGTTAAATTAAACATAGAACCAGGCAATCCTTACTTACACAGAATGCGCAGTAATGCACCTCAACCCATTGCCGATTTGTTTTTTAAGATTGGACAAGACATTCAAGAATTAGAAAAATACCAAGCAGATATTAAACAACACCCGGGTTTAATGAAGGGGCATTTGCCATTCTTGGGTGAATTATTACTAGGCCATTTACGATATGGCACTCAGGGTAAAAACAATGTAGAGTTTTGTCATCCATTTATCAAACGTAATTTAATGCCTGGCAAAAACATTGCACTGGCAGGTAATTTTAATTTGGTCAATACCGATGAATTGTTTGACACCATTGGGGTTCAGCCTGGTGATTTTCAAAAACAAAGTGATTTGGCTGCAATGATGGAAGTCGTGCATCATTATTTGGTTAAAGAAGATGATGCCAATCCGAACAATGCCAATATCAGCAATGTCTTGAAAAGCGCTGCACCAGTTTTTGATGGGGGCTATACCATTGGTGGTTTAATTGGTAATGGGCATAGTTTTGTTATGCGCGATGCGCACGGTATTCGTCCTGCTTATTACTATATAAATGATGAAGTCATTGTGGCAGCAAGTGAAAGAGCAGCCATCAGAACTACATTTAATGTGGGTGAAAACGAAGTACAAGAATTAATGCCAGGTACTGCTTTAATTGTTGATGATTTAGGCAACTATACCATTGAAAAGATTTTAGCGCCAAAAGAAAGAAGGGCTTGTTCTTTTGAACGCATTTATTTTTCTAGAGGCAGTGATGAAAAAATTTATAGAGAAAGAATTGCGTTGGGTCATCATTTAAGCAAAACAGTATTAGAGAGCATCTCATATGATTTAAAGAACACGATTTTTTCATATATCCCCAATACTGCAGAAGTGGCATTTTATGGTCTGGTTAAAGGGATGGAAGAATACTTGAATAAAATTAAAGTTGAACGCATTTTAAGTTGGGGAAACGATTTCACGCCAGATAAGTTGGAAGAAATGGTGAATCGTAAAATCCGTCAGGAAAAAATTGCCATCAAAGATGTTAAGTTGCGCACTTTCATTACAGAAGATGCCAATAGAAATGAAATGGTACAACACGTTTACGATATTACTTATGGTACTGTTCGTAAGGATGAAGATACCTTGGTTGTAATTGATGATAGTATTGTAAGAGGGACCACATTAAAGGAGAGCATTATCCGTATGTTGTCTAGATTGAGTCCAAAGAAAATCATTGTAGTATCTTCTGCCCCTCAAATCAGATATCCCGATTGTTATGGAATAGACATGAGTAAATTGGGGGATTTCATTGCTTTTAGAGCAGCAATTGCGTTGTTAAAAGAGCGCAATATGGAAGACGTGCTTGATCAAGTGCGCGATCAAATTATTGCGCTTGAAAAAGAAGGAAATTTACATACAGAGAATGTGGTTCGCCAAATTTATAAGCCTTTCACTACACTTGAAATTTCAGATAAAATTGCGCAGTTAATTACACCTGAAGGGGTAAACGTACCTGTTGAAGTCATTTATCAAACCATTGAAGATTTACATGAGTGTTGTCCTACAAATACGGGTGATTGGTATTTTACGGGTAATTACCCTACACCGGGCGGCAATAAAGTGGTGAATAAGGCTTTCTTGAATTATCTCAGTGGCAAAAATGTGAGAGGGTACTAATCAATCTTAAAGTTTAAACGCTGAATATTTTATATATTCTCTTATTTTTTCTTGTAAATGATTTGTTAATCAACTAGTTTCGTACCCGATTAGCTATCGGGGGGTAGTTAATTTAGAGGTCGCATTCTGAAAAGAATGGGACCTTTTTTATACTCTGTAACAAATGGCATTGATATTCATGCCCGCACCTACTGAGGCAAACATGACGATATCTCCTGTCACCAAAGTATGGTCGCTTAAGACGCCACGTTTAACCAAATCATACAAAGTAGGAATAGTAGCCACTGAACTATTGCCCAATTTGTGAATGCTCATGGGCATAATATGCGGCGGAATCTCTTTGATGCCATATAGTTTAAACAAGGCTTTTATAAAACCTTCATCCATTTTTTCATTGGCTTGGTGCAGAAAAAACTTTTTGACTTCTGTAACGTCTACGCCACTTTTTTCAAGACATGCTTTCATGGCGAGGGGTACATTTTTAATGGCATATTCGTATACTTTTCTGCCTTTCATTTTGATGTAACGAACTGCTGGGTCGGCATCGGGTAAATATGATTTACCCATGGTAATATATTTTAGTTCATCAATGCAATGACTCAACATGCTACTCGCAATAATGCCTGTACTCTCTTCTGATCCTTCAGCTGCTTCAATAATCGTAGCACCCGCTCCATCGCTAAAAATCATACTGTCTCTATCGTATTGGTCAATTACTCGACTGAGGGTTTCTGTGCCAATCACCAAACAACGCTTGGCCAATCCAGCTTTGATAAATGCATCAGCCTGTGTAACACCAAGTATCCAACCCGGACAACCAAACAATACATCATATGCCACACAGTTTGGATTAACAATGCCCAAAGCATGTTTGATATGTGATGCCAATGAAGGCACTGCATCTGATTGAATGGTGTGTTTAATCACATTCCCGAAATTGTGGGCCACAATAATTTGATCAATGGTTTCAGGATCAATCCCTGCATCTTCTATAGCATGTTTGGCTGCAATGGCACCCATATCACAAGCGGTAAATTCATTGCCTGCATAACGGCGTTCTTCAATACCAGTAATGTCTTTAAATTTCTCAACAATTTCAGCTGATGGCGTGGCAATTTTCTGGTGGTCTTCTCCATAAAAATCTTGTGCAGCAAAATCTTTATTGGTTTTAATATGTGGTGGGATATAACTACCTGTACCCTTGATAACAGTTCTTATGGCCATTAGTCTGCGTTTAGTGGTTCTAATCAAATGTAATCATAATTAAAAAGGGATGGCAAGCCATCCCTGATTAATTTTAAACTAACGATTGTTTATAAGTATTGATCACCTTTATTGCGCTTTACTTCGGCAACATATTCTTTGATGGCTTGTTCTTTTTCTTTCTTACAAATCATCAATACATCCGGTGTATCTACCACAATAAAATCATCTAAACCTTGCAGTAATAATAATTTGTCTTTTGGTGCAGACACCATGCATTTGGTTGCGTCAATCACAATGACATTTTCAGTTGCAACCGCATTGCCTAAATAATCTTTTTCTAAATTATCATAAGCACTATTCCATGTACCTAGATCACTCCAACCAAATGAAGACGGAATAACATATACGTTATCTGCTTTTTCCATAATGGCAAAATCAATTGACACATTGGTACAAAGCGGGTAAATGCGATTGATGGCTTCTTTTTCTGCAGGCGTATTAAAATTAGCTTTCTCTGCATCAAACAGTTCATACATTTCTGGTTGATACATTTCAAATGCTTTCATCACATTTTTTACTTGCCATACAAAAATACCTGCGTTCCATAAAAAGTCGCCACTGGCTAAAAAGGTTTTGGCTAATTCTAGATTTGGTTTTTCTGTAAATGTTTTCACTTTATAAATGCCATCAGCCACTTGCATAGGCTCGTGTTGAATATAACCATAACCTGTATTGGGATGAGTGGGTTTAATCCCCAATGTTACCAATGATTTGATATGTGAAACAAACTCGAGGGCTTGTAAGGTAATTTTTCTAAAATTCTCATTGTCTAAAATCATATGATCACTTGGCGCAACAATCAATGATGCTTCCGGATCTTTTTGCAATAATTTATATGAAATATAGGCAACGCAAGGAGCTGTGTTTTTTCTACTTGGTTCTGCCAAAATATTCGCAGGATTGAGTTCAGGCAATTGTTCTTGAACAATTGTTACATATTCCTCTGATGTAACAATGTATATATTGTCGTTTGGAATAAAAGCCGCATATCGCTCATAGGTCCAGCGAATCAACGATTTACCAGTGTTTAAAATATCAAGAAATTGTTTAGGATAACTCGCTCTGCTTTGCGGCCAAAAACGACTTCCTATACCGCCAGCCATGATGGCTACATAATGGTGTTGATTCATAATACATTTCGCTTTGTTGTGCGCTTAAAAAACGTACACCAAGTCAACTTATTGCTTTCATTAAACAATTCCCTCTCTAATTAAGTCGTGCAGATGTATGATGCCTTTGTAGACCCCATTTTCTGCAACAACCAATTGGCTGATATCATGTTTTTTTAGCATTTCAAGTGCTTCTACGGCCATGGCCTGCGGCGTAATTGTGATGGGATTGATAGAGCATATATCATTGGCAATGATTGCACTGATATCGCTGGTTTTTTCTAACATTCTGCGCAAATCACCATCGGTGATGATGCCTTGTAGCTGCATATTTGCGTCAACCACTGCAGTAACTCCCATACGGTTTTGTGTAATTTCAACGATCACCGCTTTTAAGCTGGCAGTAGGCAATACCCAAGGCTTTTCATTTGCGGTTGCTAAATCCTCTACGCGCAAATAAAGACGTTTTCCTAAGTTGCCACCAGGATGAAATTTAGCAAAATCGCGATTGTTGAATTGATTCAGCTCCATTAAACAAACAGCCAAGACGTCTCCCATCACCATTTGCGCAGTTGTACTGCTGGTGGGCGCTAAATTATTAGGGCAAGCTTCTTTTTCAACCGTTGTATTGATAACGAGATTGGCTTCCTTGGCCAAATAACTGTCCATATTACCCACCATACCAATCAATATATTGCCAAAATTGGTAATAAGTGGAATCAACACTTTAATCTCTGGGCTCTCTCCACTTTTACTGATCAACATTACAACATCATCTGCCGTGATCATCCCCAAATCGCCATGGATGGCATCCGCTGCATGCATGAATAGGGCTGGGGTACCTGTTGAATTGAGGGTGGCAACTATTTTTTGGGCAACGATGGCACTTTTACCAATCCCACTCACAATTAATCGGCCTTTGGCACTATGAATGGTTTGAATAATTTTTTCAAAGTCTGCATTGATAAATGCCTTTAAGCCAATCAACGCAGCCGCTTCTGTATCGATGGTTTGTAATGCTAGTGCTTGGATGTTTTTATTCATGCTTTGCAAAGGTAAACTTTAACAGCTTAGCAGCGGTAATGCATCATCAATTCATTAACTTCGCTCCCCTTTTGCAAAAATGCCTTGATTTATTCAAAATTGTTGAAATATCAAGGGAAAAATGACAAAAATTGTTTAACTTTTACAAGCATAGAATGTTCTTAGCTATAGAAAACTGATATCTCGCAATGGCAACTAGTACCAAGAAAGCACCGTCAAAAACTGTCACCAAAAAAGCAGCCACCAAAAAGACCGTTTCACCTAAATCTATAGCAGCACATCAATACCCGATTCATGCGGCACTTGAACAGTATTTTGGGTTTAAAGAATTTAAAGGCACACAGGAATCAGCCATTAATAGCTTATTGGATGGTAAAGACACGTTTGTAATCATGCCTACAGGCGGTGGTAAAAGTTTATGTTACCAGTTGCCTGCCCTGATTTTAGAAGGTTGCGCCATTATTGTATCTCCATTAATTGCCTTGATGAAGAACCAAGTGGATTTGGTGAGAGGGTACAGTGAAAATGATGAAGTTGCCCATTTTTTAAACTCATCCTTAAATAAGGGGCAAATAAAAGCGGTTAAGGACGATTTAAACAGCGGCAAAACCAAGCTTCTTTATGTAGCACCAGAAACCTTGACCAAACAGGAAAACCTTGAATATTTTAGTGACCTCAAGATTTCATTTTTTGCAGTGGATGAAGCCCATTGTATTTCAGAATGGGGCCATGATTTCAGACCTGAGTATCGCCGATTAAGAGAAATGATGGACATTATTAATCCAGACATTCCTGTGATTGCGCTTACGGCAACTGCTACACCCAAAGTGCAAAGTGATATCGTAAAAAACTTGGGCTTAAGATCTGCCAATATATTTATCTCTTCATTTAACAGAACCAATCTGTTCTATGAAATTTTACCAAAAATTCAGAAAGACCAGACGGTAAAAAGCATTGTAAAATTCATCAGCCAACACAAGGGTAAGAGTGGCATCATCTACACGCTTAATCGAAAAACGACTGAAGAGTTAGCCGAGCTATTGGTTGCGAACAAAATAAAGGCTGTGGCATACCATGCTGGCCTAGATCAAAAACTAAGAGCGGAACGGCAGGACCAGTTTTTAAATGAAGACGTGCAAGTGATTGTGGCAACCATTGCCTTTGGTATGGGAATTGACAAACCAGATATTCGATTTGTGATTCACTTTAATATTCCCAAATCAATTGAAAACTATTATCAAGAAACTGGAAGAGCTGGAAGAGATGGCTTAGAAGGCATTTGTGTATTGTATTATTCGCATAAAGACGTTTCTAAGTTAGAGCACTTAATGCGCGATAAACCATTGAGCGAAAGAGAAGTGGGTGCTCAATTGATTGATGAAATGGTGGCTTATTCTGAGAGTGCTGTTTGTAGACGAAAAATTTTGCTCCACTATTTTGGAGAAGACACAGAAACAGAAAACTGTGGACTCTGCGATAATTGTAAACATCCAAAAGAAAAGTTTGAAGCTAAAGAAGAAGTAGTCAAAGTGTTAAAAGTAGTGAATGCTTTGGATGGCAGATTTGTAACCGATTATGTGGTCAATGTTTTATTGGGCAAATTAACGCCTCAAATTAGCATGTTTAGGCATGATGCATCGCCGGTGTTTGGAATTGGTAAAGACAAGGATCCGCATTTGTGGAATAGTTTAATCCGACAAATGTTGTTAGAAAACTTTTTGATAAAAGACATTGAAGAATATGGTTTAATTAAAGCCAGTGATAAAGGGCAGAAATATTTAAAGAAGCCAACTTCATTTAAAATGGTGCTCAATAATTTGTTTGAAGACGCCAATGCAGATGATGAAGAGAATGAAGGAGGTGCTCAAACAGGTGCAGCAGCAGATGAAAAATTATTTGCGATGCTGAAAGAATTGAGACAAAAAGAAGCAAAGAAAAAAAGCTTGCCACCATTTGTTATCTTCTTAGAAAGTTCTTTACAGGACATGGCTACTTTATATCCTACCACTTTAGATGAAATGAATAAGTGCCAGGGGGTAAGTAAAGGCAAAGCCATTAAATATGGTAAACCCTTTGTAGAGTTGATTGCCAGCTATGTAGCAGAGCATGACATTGAAAAGCCGGATGATTTTGTGATGAGAAGTGTAGCGAATGCGGCCAGCAACAAAATTTACATCATCCAAAACGTTGATAAAAAAATTCCATTAGAAACCATCGCAAAAAATAAGGATCTCAAACTCGATCAGTTATTAGAGGAGATGGAAACCATTGCGGCCAGCGGTACCAGACTCAACTTAGATTATGCTATTGACGAATGGTTGGGTGAAGACGAACAGGAAGAAATTCTAGAATATTTTAAAAGTTGTGAAACCTCTTCTTTGGATGTTGCACGCGAAGAATTAGCGGAATTTGATTTTAATTGGGAGCAGTTAAAAATCATGCGCATTAAATTTTTAAGCGTGTTTGGAAACTAACTTTAAGGTTTCTTAAAGGCATTCACACGAGCTGCTACATTTTCACGAATGTTCAGATAATACAAGTTGATATCTGCCACATGATAGTTATTGGTGGTATAAAAAATATTGCCAAAAAACTTGGGTTTGGGTGTCCATAAAATATTGCCTTGAATATTGGCAGAAGCCACAGAAGGCACAATTTTATTGAATTTAAGCAGCACCCCACCTTTATTGATGGTTCTATCTGCGTTTGGTTTTGAATCATCCCAAGTTAATGGGTTTGTTACAATGGCTTTGAAAGATTCTGCTTGAATCAGCGGTGGTGTATAGCCGGCTTTATAAGTCCTCCAACTAATCATGCAACCAGTTTGGGTAGGATTGGTACAGGCTTTCAGATTTGTAAACTCAGAAACTGTAACGGGTAATCCTATTAAATAAGCCGCTACCAATTGTTTTTGCAATGGGGTTTGATCAAAAAATTCTTTTAATAATCGTTTCCCATGTGTAGTACCCTGGCTATGTGCTGCAATTACAATGGGCTTTCCATAATTGTGGTGCTTTAGATAATAAATAAAGGCTGTTTTAATATCATTGTAAGCCAAATCAAACGCAGCAATTGCGGCAGCACTGTCATTGGCATTTGTTGGAAAGTATGATTGCAAGTTGGCTTGGCGATACCTTGGTGCAAAAATTTGACCAATATGATTAAATGCACTGGCTTGAAATAAAATTGTGGTATAATCTGTCTTGGCATTTAAATCATTGTTATTGATAGGGGCACTGTAACCAAAAGGTTTTTTATCATCCGTATAGGTAGTTGGATGAATAAAAAATACATCAACTGTTGTATCAATGCGATGGCTTATTTTCAGTGGTTGGGGTACACTATCTGATGGGTCTAACTTATTCGGATGCGCTGCCCAAAAATAAAGATCACTGTATTGAGGGATGCTGTCTTGATCCCGCTGTTCATAATTTTTGATCATCTGTTTATAGGGCGCAGTACAAGACAACATGAAAGAAATAGACCCGAATAGAAAAAATGTAAACAACTTCATTCCTTAAAGGTCTGGCTTTTTATTGAATTCTGGTGAATGCAGTGCTGTTATTGAATTTGCTGTATTTTCGTAAAAATTATTGCTATGGCCATCCCCGTTGTTGATTTAGCCGAATTTACCCATGGTACACCAGAACAAAAAGCTGCGTTTGTACAGTCTTTAGGAAAAGCATATGAAGAAGTAGGATTTGTTGCCGTTAAAAATCATGGCGTTCCTGATGATTTAATCGCTCGTCAATATGAATATGTACAGCAGTTTTTTTCTTTGCCTTTAGAGAAAAAGAAACAGTATGAAATACCAGGGTTGGCTGGGCAAAGAGGCTATACCAGTTTTGGAAAAGAACATGCCAAGGGGAGCGAAGCGCCCGATTTAAAAGAGTTTTTTCAATATGGCCAAACTGTAGAAGATCAGGACGTCATTCAATCAGAATATCCTGATAATGTGCAAGTATCTGAGATAGCTTCATTTAATCAAACCTTATTTGATGCGTACCGCAATTTTGAAAAAAGCGGAAAAGCGTTGTTGCAAGCCATTGCCTTGTATCTCAATTTAGATGAGTATTATTTTGATCCGTTTGTACACAATGGTAATTCCATATTAAGATGCATACATTATCCACCCATCACGCATGAACCAAAATCGGCTATACGTGCAGAACAACACGAAGACATTAATTTGATTACTTTGTTGGTGGGTGCCTCCGCTGATGGATTACAAATATTGACCAAGCAAGGCGAGTGGGTGAATGTAACATCATTGCCAGAGCAGATTGTAGTGAATGTAGGGGACATGTTGCAAAGGCTCACCAATAACAAACTCAGAAGTACCACACATCGTGTAGTAAACCCAGCAAGAGAATTATGGCACACGAGTCGTTTCTCAATGCCTTTTTTCTTACACCCAAGAAGTGAAATGAGTTTGGCATGTTTAGAAAGTTGCATTTCCGACAATAACCCCAAAGCCTATCCAGATGCTACTGCAGGTGAATATTTAGATGAACGGTTAAGAGAAATAGGCCTAAAGAAATAATGATCGTTGAATTTGCTCAGACATATCCCCTTTTTACGCGCTGTGCTCCTGCACAGTATCACTGCGTTTGGTGGTCCACAAGGCCATTGGGGAATGATGGTCAAAACATTTGTGCAACAACGTAAAGACGTAACTGAAGAAGAGTTATTAGACTATAATGGGTTTTGTCAAATGTTGCCTGGGGCATCTTCTACACAAGTACTCACATTGATAGGGTATAAACGAGGGGGTATACCATTGGCTGTATTGACTTTATTGATTTGGATTTTTCCAGCTGCACTATTGATGTCTGGCTTGTCTTTTCTTTTAGATTATTACAATCAATTAGATTACTCAACTACTTTTTTCCGATTCATTCAACCAATGGCCATTGGCTTTATAGCCTATTCAACATTAAGAACCTTTAAAGTGGCCATACACAATACCATCACATGGGTGATTTTAGTTGTTGCTACCATTGCTACTTTTTTTGCATTTAAAACCCCATGGGTGTTTCCCATATTGATTGTTTGCGCAGGCATTGCAACCAACTTTAGCGATAAACGCATTCCGCAGAAAGGGGTGCCACCAAAGCAAGTGAAATGGGGTAATCTCTTAATTTTTTTGGTCTTGTTTGGCATTACAGGGTATCTCTCAGAAACTGCTACCAAACAAAATTGGGCCAACAGAAAAGTATTCAACCTCTTCGAAAACAATTATCGTTTTGGCAGTTTGGTATTTGGTGGAGCAGATGTATTAATCCCCATCATGTATGAACAATATGTTACCCGACCTCAATCAAAAAGAATCATAGAAAACAAGCGAGATGTATTAAAGATTGATCGGGAAGAGTTTTTAATTGGATCTGGGATGGTTCGTGCCATACCTGGCCCCGTATTTTCCATTGGCGCTTTTTCGGGGGGGATGGTTTTGAAAGAACAGGGCCTTACGATGCAAGCATTGGGTTGTTTCATTGGTGCCATCGCCATTTTTTTGCCCAGTGCTTTATTGGTGCTCTTCTTTTTCCCGGTTTGGCATAATTTGAAGAAATACGCCGTGATTTTCAGGTCTTTAGAAGGCATTCGCGCAGCGGTTGTAGGCATAATGGCAGGCGCAGTGGTCTACTTATTAAACGACCATATTCTACCAGACATCTGGCTTCAGCAATGGCCTATTTTATGGGATTTAGCCATTGTTCTTGCCACATTTTTTGTACTTAAACTAAATCGGGTGCCTGCGCCATTTATTGTGATCGGCTGTCTAATTTTAGGTGCAATTGCCTAATTTTTGTATCTTCCTATACATCATAAACATTTTTCATGGTTACCATTGCTTTATACAATTTAAAAGGCGGTGTTGGTAAAACAGCCGCAGCCATTAATCTTGCATACCTCAGTGCAAAGCAAGGTTATAAAACATTGGTTTGGGATCTAGATCCACAAGGCTCTTCTTCATTTTATTTAGGTGCAGAAGCATCTGTAAAAAATGAAGCCAAAAAAATATTGAATGGTGAAATGGATTTGGCTAGTGCTATTCAACAGTCTGCTTATGAACATTTAGACATTATTCCCGCAGATTTGTCTGCCAGACATGCCGATATTTTATTGAGTGAAATGAAACAGAGCAAGAAAAAAATTGCGAGTTTACTCTCAACCATCAAAAAAGACTATGATGTTGTTTTCTTAGATTGCCCTCCGGGTATTTCTGTTTTACACGATGCTGTCTTTTCAGGCATTGATTGGATTTTAATGCCCAATATTCCTACTACATTATCTATTCGTTCCTTTGAATCAGTATTGCAGTATTTTAAAGAAAATGATTTAGACGCTTCTAAATTAAAATGCTTTTTTAGCATGGTAGATCATCGTAAAAACCTGCATCACGAAGTCATCAACACTTTTTATAAAGACAAGTTATTCTTCAAAAGTTATATCCCTTATTTAAGTGATGTAGAAAAAATGGGGGTACACGAATCACCCCTTGAAACCTTTGCTGCCAGCAGTTATGCGGCGCAATGTTATCAAGATCTTTGGAAAGAAATTAAACAGCGTTGCATCAATTAATATGGAAAGACAACTCACGTCCTGGTATAGCCCAGCACTAAACAGAGAAATGCCCATTGCCGCATATGGCCATTATGGATTTGCTATTTTATTAATCCCGACTGCCGCGGCAGATTATTTAGAATACGAACGATTTCAATTAATTGATGCCATTGCACCAATGATTAATGCAGGTAAGTGTAGGGTTTTCAGCATCGACAGTATGAACAAAGAAAGCTGGATGAACAATCAAATGTTGCCCGAGCACAAAGCCATTAGGCATAATCAGTTTAATGAGTATGTATTTAACGAAGTCGTGCCATTTATTAGAACCTGTACCAGTAACGAAACCATGATTTATACCTGTGGGGCATCATTTGGAGCATTACATGCTATGAATCTGTTTATGAAACGCCCAGATATCATCAATGGTGCCATCAGCATGAGTGGCGTATATAATTTAACAGAGTATACCAAAGGTTTCTGGGACGATCAAGTGTATTACAATAGTCCAGAACATTATATCCCCCACCTCAGCGATGAATGGTACTTGGGTAAAATAAAAGCCAGCCACCATATCCATATTTATACGGGTAGTGGCAACTTTGAAGACCCAGAAGCAGCCAAGCGATTTGCAGGCATTCTTTACAATAAAGGGATATGGTACGATCTGGATGTTTGGGGTCCGGATATTCATCACGATTGGCCAACTTGGCGCTCCATGCTACCTTATATACTGGACAAAAAGTTTTAAACTGCAAAAAAGTCGTTAATTCCATTGTGATATATGGAACTCTGCTGCTGCTGAATTAATATTACATATTAATCAACAGCAATTGAGGAATCAATCTGGTATATTTCGACTTTTATTACTACTGCTTTTATCTGTTTTGTTGGCAGAAGCGCGCGCGCAATACATTACCGTAAGCGGTAATGTATATGATATTTCTGCCCGCAGACCTTTAGAAGCCGTTGCTGTGCAAAGTACTTCAGGCAGAGGCACTATTACCGATTCAACTGGTTTTTACTATTTGACGGTTTTGAAAACAGATTCTATTTGGTTTTCATTAATTGGTAAATCTACCATGAAATATCCTGTTGATACCATTAGCAATTTAGAGCGATTTAATGTGATGATTCATGTGCGATCATTTGACCTTCCAGAAGTAAAAGTGCGCAACAACTATTATCGCTACGACTCTGCTATGAACAGACAAGATTATGCCAAGGTATTCAATTTCAAAAAACCGACTTTAGGGGTGGTTTCCAATAGAACATACAATCCTGGTGCAGCGGTGGGCTTTGACTTAGAAGGGATCATTAATATGTTCAGAGTCAAACGAAATCGCAGTATTTTGACTTTGCAGAAACGTCTCTTAGAAGAGGAAGAAGAAAAATATGTGAACAGTCGATTCACTAAAATATTCGTCAAAAAAATCACTGGCTTACAATCGCCTGAACTAGACACGTTCATGAGAAGGTATCGGCCAACATACGGATTGGTTAAATTATTAAATGAACTCGAACTTGGGTATTATATCGGGCAACAATATGAAGCATACCGCTCCACTAAATTCAACTGGCGAGGGGGATTGTACAGACGCAGAGACGATTAATACTGAGTGGTGATTTGACCCTATCATACATCATTACTAGCTTTCAACGCCTTACTACCTAGTAATTGAATCATTGGTAACAATGCCCCAAATCTTTCATCATTGCTGAAACCTTGTTTGTAGCGATGGTAAATCTGTTGTGCAATGACAGCATTTTTAAATAAACCAAACACATAATAGAAGTTGATATCACTGAGATCCCTTTTTGTAAGGGATGCATAGTAATTGATTAAAGCTGCTCTTGTTAAATTTCCGGGGAGCCAGGTACAATTGTATTGCTTAAAAATGGCTTCTTCATCTGCTTCAAACCAATAAGCCAACATGGCGCCTAGGTCCATTAATGGATCACCTACCGTAGCCATTTCCCAATCTAATACACCGATTACTTTTGTTAAATCGTTACTGAATACAATATTGTCGTATTTAAAATCATTGTGCAAAAGTGTGGGTGTTTGTAATTTGGGCTGATATTGCGTTAACCAATCTGCAACAGCGTTCATTGCTTCAATGGTATCGGTTTCTGCAGCAAAGTATCTTTTAATCCAACCAGCAACTTGCCTATTGACATATCCATCTGGTTTTCCTAAATCAATTAATCCTGTTGCGTTAATATCAATGGAATGCAACTGTACCAATGTTTCAATCAACTGCTTTGCACAATGTTCAAATTGCGAAGGTGTTAGATGCAGTTTAGGTGCATTATATGCCCTTAAAATGATACCGTCTACTTGTTCCATTATGTAAAACGGGGCACCTGTGATATTGCTATCCGTTGCATACAGTATTGTTTGTGGCACTTGACTAAAATGCGGTTTTAATAACTGGAGCACTTTGAATTCTCGCTCCATATCATGCGCCGATTTTATATTGGCACCGGGTGGTGCCATGCGCATGACCAAGTGTTGGTTCTCTGTTTGAATACTGTAGGTTAAATTGGAATAGCCACCAGGAAAGCGGGTAATGGATTGTATGGGTGTAATATTGGGTATAGCGGCTTGCAACAATTGATGCAGACCTGTTATATCAAATTTTTCTTTTTCTGAAAGAGCGACTGTTTTTTCCATGATGCTGCTTAATTTTTTCTGCTCATGCCATATTTTTTTAAAATGCTCAAAGCCAAACTTTGCTTATGTACTTCATCAGCACCGTCCCAAATTCTGGCACCTCTTTCGTGTTGAAACAAATTGGCCAACATGGTTTCATCCGACAACCCCATTGCACCATGTACTTGTATGGCTCGGTCTAAAACTTTTAATACCATATTCGCCACAAAAAATTTGATGCCAGCAATTTGATCTCTGGTTGCTGCAGCACCATATAAGTCAATATTGTGTGCGGTTCTTAATACCAATAATCTTGCAGCATCAATTTCTACGCGACTTTCAGCAATAAAACCTTGTATGAATTGTTGATGCCCCAACATTTCGCCTTCTTTAATTTCTCTGGTTGCTGCGCGTTTGCACATGAGGTCAAACGCTTTTTCAGCAATGCCTACCCAACGCATGCAATGGTGTATTCTCCCCGGACCAAGGCGTTCTTGTGCCAACTTAAACCCTGATCCCTCCGTACCTATGATATTGCTCACTGGAATGCAACAATTGTTGTAACGAATTTCCGCATGACTGGCCCAGCCTTCTCCTGCTTCTCCAAATATGGGAATATTGCGCACGAATTCAAAGCCAGGTGTATCAGTGGGTACAATGAACATACTGGCTCTTTCATGTGGTGCTGCATCCGGATTGGTCACTGCCATCACCACCGCAAATGAAGCACCATCTGCAGATGAAGTGAACCATTTGTGTCCATTAATAATATATTGATTGCCTTGCTTGACTGCTGTGGTGGCAAGTCTGGTAGGATTGGATCCAGCAAACTCAGGTTCTGTCATTGAAAAACAACTGCGGATCTTTCCCTCTAATAATGGCTGTAAATATGTTGCTTTAATGTCTTCTGACGCAAATCGTGCAATCATTTCGGTGTTGCCAATATCAGGTGGTTGCGCATTAAAAGTATACTGTCCGTAATAAGGCGATAAGGATAAAATTTCACTGACTTGGCCAAACTCGCAAAGGGTTAATCCCATTCCACCTTCGGATACTGGCAAATGTAAATTCCACCAACCATTTGCTTTAACCATTGCTCTTTTTTCAGCGAGTAATATTTCAGTTGCTTTAAATGGCCGCGTTGTATGTTCGCTTTCTAAAGGAATTAATTCGGTTTCTACAAATGCCCGAATGGCTGGCAGTAATATTTCTAATCGTTTGGTAACAAATATGGCTTCCATAGAATGATTTAAATGGTAACACCTCCATCGGCTGTAAATAAAGTACCAGTGCAATATCCAGAAGCTGGTGCAGCTAAAAATAAAGCCAGTGCTGCAATTTCATCAACGGTTCCCATTCTTGATATGGGCGCCATTTTTACAAATCGATTCAACCATTTTTCATCCTGCCATAATGCTTCTGAAAATTTAGTTTGTATCAGTCCAGGGCAAATGGCATTCACGCGAATACCATCTTTTCCCCATTCTTTGGCTGTTACTTTTGTGAGCATATTTAAAGCAGCTTTTGATACGGAGTATAAACCCAATCCCGGATCTGGGGTTATGCCAGCAATGGAACTAATATTGATGACGGAACCCCCGCCTCTTTCTTTCATGATTGGGTAAACTAATTTTCCTAATTCAAAAGGGGCTTTCACATTCACATTCATGATTTTGTCAAATGCCCATTCCTCGCAGGTTACAACTGGGCCATATACTGGATTTGATGCAGCATTATTAACCAGAATATCTATGCCGCCATATAACTCGGTGGTTTGCTGTACCAATAATTTACAAGCGTCTATATCACCTGCATTGCCCGCAATACCAGTGCAAATGCCCCCTGTTGATTGTATTGAAGCCGCCACATTGTTCAACTCTTCTTGTTTTCTTGAGTTGATCACAACCGCTGCGCCACTGGCTGCATAATATCTGGCAATGGCTTCACCAATGCCTTTGCTGGCGCCTGTAATCAAGGCTACTTTACCAGTTAAGCTAAATGCTTCATTTAATTTCATAGTATAATAATTATCTGGATAATGCTTTATTCATTGCAGCCATAAATTGGTCTTTTACTTTTAACCTAAACCAAGTAGGGGCCAATCTTTTTAATTTCCACATGGTTCTTGCTGCTTTTGGAAGGATGATGTACAATTCTTTTTTGCCTGCTCTAATCAATATTTCATTGGCCACTTCATTGGCTTCTAAACGCGATCTGTTGATAAAGCTTTCGGTAATTTTTTGTGTTGCAGCCCCACCTCTAACAGACTGTGCAATATTGGTTTTAAAATAGGTTGGTTGTATGCAGGATACTTGAATGCCATCATCATATAACTCGCTGTATAGGGTTTCACTGATGGCTACAACGGCGGCTTTGGTCATATTGTAAGCAGCCATAGTGGGGGCACAACCAATCGCTGCTGCACTGGCTGTATTTAAAATATGTCCATAACCTTGTTGTTTCATTGCTGGTATAAAATACCAACAGCCATAAACCACGCCCATTTGATTAATGCCTACCATCCATTCATAGTTTTCTAGCGAATAGGTTTCAAATATTGACCCATCTCCAACGCCAGCATTGTTGAACAACAGATCAATGCCTTCTGCATCAAACAAAAATTGTTCAGCAACTATTTTGTATTGGTCTTTATCTGCCACATCCAATAAGTATGGCAAAGGTTTACCGCCTGCTAATGCTACCATATCTGCTGAGGCTTCTAAAGCCTTGGGTTGATTATCTGCCATTCCAATAGTCCATCCATCAGCAGCTAGTGCTAAGGCCAGTGCTCTGCCTAATCCGGAGCCAGCTCCGGTGATAAACGCACGTTTTTTGGGGAATTGTTGAGTAAGTGCATACATATGGCAAGCTTTATTGCTTGAATGTAAAAAAAGGATGGCAGTAAATGGCTATTTCACCGAATTATTTTAGTGATTGGCCAGTTGGCATATGCTGCTGTATTAGACCGTTTTTAATTCTATCTTTAGGGCTTCCAAAAATTGACGCCTTTGAAACGAATATGCCTCTTCATCGCAGTACCTTTATACCTCTTGTCTTGTAAGAGTGATAAAAAAGAAAACGCCGATCCTAAATCAAAAGCACCTTCTGCCACTATTGTGGATGTGTTAATTGCGGGCACGGGTAATGTAGACAACAATGTTGAAGTAAATGGTGCCATTATTCCCATGGAAACAGTCAACATTAATCCAGAAGTGAGTGGTCGATTAACCATGCTTAATGCACCAGATGGTGGTCGAGTTACACAGGGGACCATTTTAGCGCGAATTAATGATGCCGATTTACAGGCCAATAACGCTAAAACCAAAGTGCTGTTAGAAATGGCACAAAAAACTGAAGAACGTTTAAGAAAATTATTGGCCATCAATGGCATCAACCAAGCAGAATATGATTTGGCATTAAATCAGGTCAATAGCTTAAAAGCTGATTTGTTGGTTACGCAATCTCAAATTGACAAAACCATTATCAGAGCCCCATTTACTGGTGTGCTAGGTTTAAGACAAATCAGTCCAGGCGCATATGTTACGCCAGCAATTACACTGACTACACTGCAACAAGTGGATCAAGTGAAAATTGATTTCAATGTACCTGAGTTTTATACCAATATGATAAAAGTAGGTGGTTCTGTACAAGTACAAACCAATGAGTCTACTCAAAAAAGAACAGCTACGATTGTAGCAACGGATCCGCAAATCAATCCAACAACTAGAAATCTTCGGGTGCGTGCTGTACTGAATGGCAGCCCTGTTGCACCGGGTACCTTTGTAAAAGTATTTTTACAAGCCAGCAAAAATAAGAACAGCATTTTGGTGCCTACCAATGCCATTATTCCTGATGCCAGAGCCAAAAAAATCATCGTGGTTAAAAATGGTGAAGGCGTTTTTGTTGACATTGAAACAGGTGTTAGAGGTACTGGGTTTGCCGAAGTTATCAAAGGCTTAAATCCTGGCGACAGCGTAGTCGTTACTGGTGTATTGTTTGTAAGACCGAAGCAACCAATAAAGGTTCGTTCGGTAAAACAGTTGAGTGATATTATCAAATAGAAGAAGCAGCCAACAGCAACATGAATATTTCTGAATTATCATTAAAAAGACCCATCCTTGCAACAGTGATGAATATCCTCATCATTTTGTTTGGAATTGTTGGATACAGTTTTTTGGCCGTGAGAGAATACCCCGCCGTGGATCCACCTGTGGTGAATGTGCGTACCTCTTATTCTGGCGCTAACTCTGAAATTATTGAGAGTCAAATTACGGAACCACTTGAAAAAGCCATTAACGGTATTCCTGGAATTAGAAGTATTTCATCCTCAAGTTCTAATGGCAATAGCAATATCACTGTTGAATTTAACGTATCAGAGGATTTAGAAGCAGCAGCCAATGACGTGAGAGATAAAGTGAGTCAGGCTGTTAGAAATTTGCCTCAAGACGTTGATGCACCTCCGGTTGTTAGTAAGTCTGACGCCAATAGTGATTTCATCATCATGTTGGCGGTGCAAAGCCAAACAAAGGGATTATTAGAATTAAGTGAGTACGCTGAAAACGTTTTGCAGGAAAGATTTCAGACCATTTCAGAAGTAAGTGCTGTGAATATTTTCGGACAAAAACGTCCGTCGATGCGTATTTGGATTGATCCGGATAAGTTGAATGCTTTCAATGTAACATTTGGCGATATCAGAACAGCACTCAATACTGAAAACGTTGAAATTCCTTCTGGTAAAATTTACGGAGACAAAACAGAATTGACCATTAAAGCCCTCGGCAGATTAACCACTGAAAAAGATTTTAGAGATTTAATCATCAGGCAAACCGCTGCTGGCATTATTCGTTTGTCGGATGTAGCTTATGTAGAAGTTGGTCCTGAAAATGATGAGTACAGTTGGCGTTTAAATGGTGTGAACGCCGTTGGGATGGCCATCATCCCTCAACCTGGTGCCAACTATATTAAAATAGCTGATGAATTTTATAAGCGTTTGGCTGAGATTCAAAAAACAGAAAAGGGTGATTTCATGATGACCCCTTTGATTGATCAAACCAAAAATGTACGGGCTTCTATCAAAGAAGTAGAAGAAACCTTATTGATTTCTTTCACATTGGTGGTATTGGTCATTTTCTTCTTCTTTAGAAACTGGTTAATTGCCATCAGACCTTTGATTGATATTCCTATTTCATTGGTGGCTACATTCTTCATCATGTATATTTCTGGCTTCTCTATTAATGTACTAACCTTGTTAGGCATTGTATTAGCCACTGGTTTGGTGGTGGATGATGGGATTGTAGTAACTGAAAATATTTTTAGAAAATTAGAAAGTGGATTACCCATTCGTAAAGCAGCCTTAGAAGGCAGTAAGGAAATTTTCTTTGCAGTAGTCTCTACTTCTATCACTTTGGCCGTAGTGTTTTTGCCAGTTATATTTTTACAGGGCTTTGTTGGAAGTTTGTTCAGAGAATTCGGTATTGTAGTTGCAGCCGCCGTATTGATTTCTGCTTTTGTGTCGTTGACCATAACTCCAGTATTGAATGTGTATTTGAATAAAAAAGATGCTGGGCATGGTAAGTTTTACGATATGACTGAGCCCTTCTTTAAAGGAATGGAGAATGGCTATAAATATTTATTGGCTGGGTTTCT
>JAIXYL010000181.1 GCA_027490265.1 Sediminibacterium sp. | reverse complement strand
TACGGTATCAAACACAGGTTGTGTAAGTGATACGTTTAGACTTGCCGGTGGCTTTAGTGCCAATCCATTGCCAGTTGTGGGCTTTATTTTACCAGAGGTTTGTTTAAATGATGCAACCGCAACATTTACAGATACCTCCAGTATTGCTGATGGGAGTGCAGCCAACTTTAGTTATTTGTGGAAATTTGATGATGGGGTGTCTACAGTTGACCCTACCAAACGTCCTGTGCCACTAACTGCTTCTACAAATGCTAAGACTGCTGCTGCCAGTTACAAGACTTTTGGTAATTATACGGTGTCTTTACAAGTTACTTCAAATAAAGGCTGTATAGCCACTGATAATAAATCGTTTACGGTAAATGGAAGTACACCTGTTCCAAAATTTGAAGTGGCCAATTTATTGAATGGTATACCACTTTGTACCAACGATTCCATCAAAATTATTAATCAATCAACGGTTGATTTTGGGGATGTTACCAAGCTTGAAGTGTATTGGGATTTTGTTGGTGCACCAACGTCAATTGTAACAGATCAGTCGCCCAGTTTAAACAAAACATACAGCACTAGGTATGGTATTCCTACGACCACTGCAACCCCAGCCACCAAGGATTATTCTGTGACCATTAAAGCCTATTCTGGTCAATCAGAGTCATGTTCTAGAACCATTACCAAAATCGTTCCCATTACCTATGCTCCCGCAGTAAGTTTTGCAGATATCAGAGATATATGTTTTGATGCAAGTCCAAGACAGATCAGACAGGGCAGCTTTATTTCAGCATTGCCTGCAACACCTGTGTATTCCGGAAGAGGCATCAATGCCAATGGTTTGTTCAATCCAGTAACCAATGGCGTAGGTACTGATACATTAAAATATTTTGTACAAAACAATGCTGGCTGTAAAGACTCTGCCTTTCAGCCCATTACGGTATGGCCATCGCCAGTAGCTAAATGGGGCGTTGCTGATCCCGCTTGCGAAAAAAATAATTTGCTTTTCACAGACAGTTCAGTAGCCAATTTCAGCAATATTGTTCAGTGGAATTGGAATTTTGGAGATGGGCAAACCGCCAATAGAACTACTGGCGTGCCCTTCACGCATGTATTTGATACGGCACAAACTTATACAAGCCGCTTACAAGTGGTTACCGATAGTGGATGCGTGAGCACAGTGAATCAACAAGTGATTCGCATCAATCATTTGCCTAAACCTGCATTTAGTTTGCCAGACATTTGTTTGCCTGATGGCAGAGGCACGTTTACCAATCAAAGTACCATTGCCGATGGTTCAGAAGCATTGTTCAGTTATGCCTGGAATTTTGGCGACCCCAATAATGCTACTGCATCTACTTTAAGACAACCAACGCATCAGTATTCAGCAGTTGGCCCAGTTAACGTACAATTGAAAATAACCAGTAAAGATGGATGTGTAGATTCTTTAACCAAAGTATTGAATACTATTTATCCTTGGCCGAGGGCTGCTTTCAATGTGAGTGCAACGGAGGTTTGCGTAGGAGATCAAATTCAATTTACTGATTTGGGGAATGGCCTTACCAGTGCGCCTGTTAGATGGGAATGGAATTTGGGTGGTGGCAATACCTCTACTTTACAAAACCCTTCTAAAGTATTCAACGATTCAGGCAGTTATACCATCAGCTATTATTTTTTCAATGCACAAGGTTGTGTAAGTGATACTGTGAGTAGAACAGTAATCGTACATCCTTATCCAGTATTAGAATTAGGCCCCAATATTGTGGTATTAGAAGGTGGTACTAAGTCATTGAAACCCGCGTTTGTTTATGGAACAAATTTGAATTATCAATGGTCGCCACCAACCTATTTGAACAGTGTGACCGATTCAATCCCCAAAACTACCCCTTTAGGCGATATCACATACCGACTGAATTTAACAGGTATTGGCGGATGTATGGTAACGGATACCATTTTTGTGAAACTGTTATTGGCACCGATTATTCCGAATGCGTTTTCTCCTAATGGAGATGGCATTAATGATCGTTGGCGTATTCAGTATTTAGAAAGTTATCCCGGTGCAACAGTTGATGTGTACGATCGATATGGCATGGTGGTTTTCAGCAGTGTAGAATATGCCGTAGATTGGGATGGCACGCGCAATGGCAAAGCATTGCCCATTGGCACTTATTATTATGTGATTAACCCTAAGAACGGTAGAAAAATTATTACTGGTTCTGTTACAATAATTAAATAACATGAGGCGTAAGGCATACCTGTTTTTGATGATGTTTGGTTTGGTGTTGGCGGCTTTTGCACAACAACGTCCATATTATACCCAGTATATCATGAACAATTATATCATCAATCCTGCGGTTGCAGGGATTGAAAATTACTGGGATGTAAAAGCCAGTCATCGGATGCAATGGGTTGGATTACAAGACGCGCCTGTGACCACTTATATTACGGCGCATGGTCGGTTAAAAAAAGATCCTTATGCAACCAACACTGCCACTGGCTTTCGGGCCAAGGGGATGAATCCAAGAGGGCAAGCTTATTGGAGAGATTATCAAGCAGCCGAGCCGCATCATGGGGTAGGATTTACCATGTTGAATGATAAAACTGGGCCTTTAAATCGTTTTGCGGCATATGGTACTTATGCTTACCATATTGGTTTATCGCCCACTACCAATTTATCGGCTGGGGTTTCTGTTGGATTTACCAATCTAAGTTTAGATGCAGCCAAATTGAATTTCGGCGGCACTACGGTTGATCCAGCAGTGGCATCAAGTGGGGTGATTAATCGCTTAAAACCAGATATCAGTGCTGGGCTTTGGCTGTATTCAAAAAATTATTTTGTGGGCTTAGCTGCACAACAAATTATTCCCCAAAACGTCGCATTCTCTGACAATACTGTGTCGTTGACTAAAGGGAAGTTAGTCCCGCATTTATTTTTAAGTGCTGGTTACAGAATACCGGTATCAGATGATTTCAATTTATTGCCTTCTGTTTTATTGCGTTATATCAGTCCATTGCCATTGGGTGTAGACATCAATGCCAAATTGCAATACCAAGATTTTTTATGGGCTGGGGCTTCTTATCGATACAAAGATGGTTTCGCAGCCATGGTTGGCTTAAACCTTAGCAACACATTGAATATTGGCTATTCTTATGATATTCAAACTTCAAGGATCAATACCATCAGTAGGGGTACCCATGAAATATTAATTGGATTCTTATTGGGCAATCGATACGGTGATTGGTGTCCAACCAAGTTGTGGTAAATTAAAGGGGGCGGATCATCCAGATATCACAGCCATTATGCCCCGAATTGCCCATAGGTCCTGTTAAATAGTTGAATCCAAATTGTTCATATACTGCCACTGCCTTTTTTAATTCTGGCATGGTTTCCAAATACACTTGTGTATAGCCCATAGCTTTTGCTTCTGCCATTACAAAATCAATCATTTGTCTGCCAAGCCCTAGACCTCTTACTGTGGCTGTTAAGTACATTTTCACCAACTCACAAGTACCATTCGGCAAACCTTCAGTAGGGAAGTACCCAGCACCCCCAACGATTCGATCATCTTGTAAGGCAATATAATAGCCACTTCCAGGGGATTCGGCAAAGAGTTCATACAAGTGATCGGTACTGTCGTCAAAAAAAACGGTACCAGGTTTGTTTGCGCCAAATTCTGTTAAGGCGGTTCTAATAATATGCGCTATTGCTGCATTATCTCCAGGTTGGATTGGCCGAATGCTGAATGGATTCATATTACACCAGTCCGTCTTTTCTGAAATTTTTAAAACTGTTCATCAAACCATTGGTAGAAGAGTCGTGACTGTTAACCGCTGTATCATCAGATAATTCTGGCAAAATTTTATTGGCTAATTCTTTTCCAAGTTCAACACCCCATTGGTCATAACTAAATATATTCCAGAGCACACCTTGTACAAAAATTTTGTGTTCATACAAAGCAATCAATAAGCCGAGGGTACTTGGATCAACTTGTTTGACCAGTATTGAATTGGTGGGTTTGTTGCCTGCAAATACTTTAAAAGGGGTCAGTTTCTTAATCTCATCTTCTTTTTTATCCGCTTTCATCAATTCTACTTTCACTTCATTTTCACTCTTTCCATTCATCAAGGCTTCTGTCTGCGCAAAAAAGTTAGACATCAATTTAATATGATGATCCCCAATGGGGTTTTGTGATATAGCTGGCGCAATAAAGTCGCAAGGAATCAATGGGGTGCCTTGGTGAATCAATTGGTAGAATGCATGTTGTCCATTGGTGCCAGGTTCACCCCAGATCACCGGACCTGTAGCATAATTGACCGGGTTACCGTTTCTATCAATGCTCTTGCCATTGCTCTCCATATTGCCTTGTTGAAAATATGCGGCAAAGCGGTGCATGTATTGGTCGTAAGGCAAAATAGCTTCGCTTTGGGCACCAAAAAAATTGGTATACCAAATACCCAATAAAGCCATGATGACTGGAATATTCTTAGGGTGTTTTTCCGTTCTAAAATGTTCATCCGCTTTGTAAGCCCCTTTCAGTAAACTTTCAAAATGATTGTACCCAATCGTTAGCGCAATGGACAATCCAATTGCACTCCACAATGAGTACCTGCCACCAACCCAATCCCAGAATTCAAACATATTGGCTTTGTCAATACCAAAAGCAGTGACCGCTTTTTCATTGGTACTAAGTGCAGCAAAATGCTTGGCAATATGCGCTTCTTCTTTTGCAGCAGCTAAAAACCAATCCCGAGCTGTATGTGCATTGGTCATGGTTTCTTGTGTGGTAAAGGTTTTTGACGCAATTAAAAACAAGGTTTCATCTGCAGTTACTTTTTTCAAAGTTTCGGCAATATGCGTACCATCTACATTGCTGACAAAAAATGCTTGGATGCCCTCTACCCAATATGGTTTTAAAGCCTCAGTCACCATAACAGGGCCTAAATCACTCCCGCCAATGCCAATATTGACAATGTATTTGATGGGTTTGCCCGTATAGCCTTTCCATTTTCCACTATGAATCTGTTCGCAAAATGCAGCCATTTGGGCCTGCACTTTTTTAATTTTAGGCATGATGTCTTTGCCTTCAACTAAGATGGGGGTATCAGAAAAATTGCGCAACGCAGTATGCAATACCGACCTGTTCTCCGTTTCATTAATCTTGATGCCTGCAAATTGATCATGTATGGCATCGCTTAAGTGACATTCATCGGCCAGTTGCAACAACAATTGCATGGTCCTTGGGTTGATGATATTTTTTGAATAATCAAACACCAATTGGTCTAAACAAAGGGAGAATTTTTGGAATCTTTCAGGGTCTGCAGCAAAAAGGTCTCTCATATGCCTTCTGCTCATTTCGTCCTCGTAATGTTTCTTCAATAAAAACCATGCTTGTGTAGTCGTTGGGTTAATTCTCGGTAGCATATTGAATATATCTGCAGTTCTTTTTTGGGCTATAAAGTTACCTAAAGGGATTCAATCTCCCTAATGGTTTGCTGTACCATTTCTTCTGTAATGTCTAAATGTGTCACGATTCTTACCTGCGTTGGACTCATCGCAATGGTTAGAATGCCTTTGCTGGCAAGGGTTGCCACCAATGATTTGGGGGTGAATCGGCCTTTGACTTCAAATAAAATAATATTGGTTTCCACTGGTGGGATCATGCCCACAAAATCTTTTTGTTGCAGCGCTTGTACCAATCTGGCTGCGTGTGCATGGTCCTGTTCTAAACGGGTAACATGGTGTTGAATGGCATATAAAGCACCGGCAGCAATATAGCCGGCTTGACGCATGCCACCCCCAAATACTTTTCTAATTCTTCTGGCTTTTTGAATAAATGATTGGCTGCCAAGTAATACACTGCCAACTGGCGCCCCCAGTCCTTTGCTTAAGCAAACAGAGATGGAATCGAATACGGTTCCATAATCTGCAGGGGATTCTTTTTTGGCCACGATGGCGTTAAACAAGCGAGCACCATCCAAATGAAGACTTAAATTATTAGTTGAGCAAACGGCTTTAATTGCTTGAAAATCATTGAAATTGTAACAAGTTCCACCACCTCTGTTGGCTGTATTTTCTAAACTCACGAGTCGGCTTAATGGACGATGCACATCGTCTGGATTATTAATAGCCCCCGCTACTTGTTCTGCTGTAATCCTTCCGAAATGTCCGGGTAATAATTGCACAGACACCCCCGAATTGGCAGCAATACCACCGCCTTCATAGAGGTAAACATGCGACAATGCATCGCAAATGACTTCATCTCCGGGCTTTGTATGACAACGAATGGCAATTTGATTGGTCATGGTACCGCTTGGGCAAAACAGACCGGCTTCCATCCCAAATAAACCAGCACTGTATTTTTCTAGTTCGTTAACGGTTGGATCTTCTCCAAATACATCATCCCCAACGGGGGCGGCATGCATGGCTGCAAGCATGGATTTGGTAGGCTTGGTTACAGTATCTGATCTAAAATCTATCATTTCCCAGAATTTGTACAAATAAGCTTGATTTTGATGGAATTACCAAGTTTTTTACAGTTAGCAAGCACCATTTCGTTGTAAAATCGTATCTTTGTAGTTTCCTTAAGTTTTGGAGAATAATACCTTTTTGTACCCATTTATAACAAATCAGGTATTTGACTCGTTATCTAAAAAAGCAACAGTACAACATGAGGCAACTCAAGATCGCAACCCAGATTACCAACAGAGATTCGCAGGCAGTAGAGAAGTATTTACAAGAGATTTCTAAAATCCCCATGATCAACCCCGAAGAGGAAACTACTTTGGCGCAAAAGATTAAAATGGGTGATCAAAGAGCTTTGGATAAATTGGTTCAAGCCAACTTGCGTTTCGTGGTTTCTGTTGCCAAACAATACCAACACCAAGGTTTGTCATTAAGTGATTTGATCAATGAAGGCAATCTAGGTTTAATTAAAGCAGCACAACGTTTTGATGAGACCAAAGGATTTAAATTTATTTCATACGCTGTATGGTGGATTCGTCAATCTATTTTACAAGCTTTAGCAGAACAAGGTCGTTTGGTGCGTTTGCCACAAAACAAAATTGGTACTTACAACAAAGCTAATAAAGCCTATATGGCTTTTGAACAAGAACATGAGCGTGAGCCTTCAACTGAAGAGTTGGCTGAGATCTTAGAAATGAGTGAAACTGAAATCAACAATATTTTCCAAAGTAATACCAGACATACTTCATTAGATGCACCAGTGCATGAAGCGGAAGATGTGGCCATGGGTGATTTGTTGGAAGGATCAGACGATACAGACGAAGACGTGATGAAAGACTCTTTGAGAGAAGAAATTCGCAGAGTGTTAAAATCATTAAGTCCTAGAGAAGCTGAAATCGTGAATGCTTATTTTGGCTTAGATGGTGAAAATGGTGTTACCATTGAGCAAATTGGTATGAAATACGATTTAACAAAAGAGCGCATCAGACAAATTAAAGAGCGTGCTATCAAGCGTTTACAAAAAGCGCGTTACAGCAATGCGCTTAAAGCATATTTGGGTTAATAATTAAGCCTCCGAATAGGGATATTCGAGAGGCCACTTTTTTGCGAACGCTCCGATAATCGGGGCGTTTTTTTTAATCTTTTTTGGCTAAACGGTGTTATAAATATATGCGAATTAAAAATGTCTTCATTGGAATGCTCGTTTTGTTGATGGCTTGTGAAAAAGACATTCAAATTGAGCCCTTGGTAAATGAACCCAAACTAGTGGTGGATGCTGAAATTGAAAATGGGGGATTCCCAATTGTTGTGCTGTCAACATCCCTCAATTATTTTTCATCTATTGATACCGCTACATTGTTTGCCTCATTTATCAACAATGCCAAAGTGCAATTGAGTAATGGCACCAAAACAGTGACTTTACAAGTGACCGAGCAACGGTTTCCACAGGGTGGTCGGTTTGTATTTTACACCACTCCAATCACCAATCCCATCATTGGGGAACCTGGCAAAAGCTATCAATTAACCATTGAACATTTGGGCAAAACCTATCAATCCACCACAACCATTCCGTTGATTACCAAAACCATTGACAGTATGTGGTCCGATAAAGTGCCCAATAGACCAGCCAATGATAGTTTTAGGGTGTTAAAAGGCACAATCACTGATCCACCCGGATTGGGCAACTATATTCGTTATTTCACCAAAGTCAACAATCAACCCTTTTTCCCAGGTTTTAATAGTGCGTTTGACGATGGCGTAATTGATGGGAAAAAATACACCATCAGTATTGATAAGGGGGTAGATAAAAACCAACCATTCGAAAGAGAGAATTATGGGTTCTTCAAACTCGGAGATACCATCACTGTAAGACTTTCCAACATTGATAAAGCATCGTATGATTTTTGGCGCACTTGGGAATTTGCATTTCAATCCATTGGCAACCCATTCTCTTCGCCAGGCGTAGTTAAAGGGAATATCAGCAATGGGGCATTGGGTGCTTTTTGTGGATATGGTTCTCAATACAAAACTTACATTTGTAAAGATTAATTCAAGATTATGGAACAAGGAACAATAGAAAAAGTATCGGTATTGATTATAGGGTCAGGACCTGCAGGGTATACGGCAGCCATTTATGCTGCAAGAGCCAATATGAAACCAGTTTTATACCAAGGGATTCAGCCAGGCGGTCAATTGACCATCACCACTGAAGTAGAAAACTATCCTGGTTATCCAGAAGGGATTCAAGGCCCGGAAATGATGGAGCACTTTGAAAAGCAAGCCAGCAGAATGGGCGCAGATATTCGGTATGGACTGGCTACAAAAGTAGATTTCAGCGGCACACCATTAAAAGTTTGGATTGATGAAGACAAAGAAATGCATGCTGATTCAGTGATCATTAGTACAGGCGCATCAGCCAAATGGTTGGGATTACCCAGTGAAGAGCGTTTGAATGGATATGGGGTAAGTGCTTGTGCGGTATGTGATGGATTTTTCTTTAAAGGCAAAGAAGTGGCCATTGTTGGTGCCGGCGATACTGCCGCTGAAGAAGCATTGTACTTGAGCAAACTTTGTACCCAAGTGCATATGATTGTTCGTAGAGACCAGATGCGTGCCAGTAAAATCATGCAAGATCGTGTGTTAAGTACACCTAATATTAAAGTGTATTGGAATGCAGAAACAGAAGAGATTTTAGGAGATAAAAAAGTAGAAGCAGTTAGAATTAAAGACAATAAAGCGGGCACCACTCAGGAGATTCCTGTGAGTGCATTTTTTGTGGCAATCGGACATCAACCCAATAGCGCAATCTTCAAAGATTATATCAACATGGATGAAACAGGGTACATTTTAACAGTGCCGGGTACCACCAAAACCAATGTGGCTGGGGTTTTTGCAGCAGGCGATGTGCAAGATAAAAATTATCGTCAAGCGGTAACTGCTGCAGGCAGTGGTTGTATGGCAGCTTTAGATGCTGAGCGCTATTTAACTTCAATCGGCCACTAAAATATGACCAAGGCAAGTATTCGGCTTAACGATTTGCGATTTTTTGCTTACCATGGTTTATACAAGGAAGAGCAAGTGATTGGCAATGAGTTTAACATCAATATTGAAGTAGGCTTTACACCAGCGCAGTTTCCCATCGTGCATATTGCTGACACCATTAACTATGCGTTGGTATATGATTTGGTTAAAAAACGCATGCAAACAGCAACCCCATTGTTGGAAACCGTTGCATCGGATATAGCTGCTGAAATCTTGGCACAGTTTTCTCTAGCAGAATATGTACAAATTTCCATTAACAAGTTAAAGCCTCCTATTGCACAATTTGTGGGCAGTTTAGGAGTGTCTTTGCTAGTGAACCGATAAAACAAAGACCATGCAGCGCATCATTTGTTTATGCCTTTTGTTTGGGTGGATTAACACCGCCGATGCACAAGACATTGTGATTTTAGCCAAAGAGGCCGACAATGCAGAACGTCAATTGAAAGAACCAGAAGCATTGGCCAAATACAAGCAAATCCTAGTATTGGAGCCCAATCAAATCAAGTATTTGGTGAAAGCCGCTGAATTAGAAGTGGCCATTGGCGGTAGAGAAAAAGATGAAAAAAACAAACGACTTCTATTTGAATCTGCAATGGCTTATGCACAACGTGCACTGGCCATTGATCCCAACAATGCAGATGCCAATTATGCCATGGCCACAGTTTCAGGGAAAATGACCGATTTAGATATCGAGAATAAAAAGATTGTGGCTTATGTAAAAGAGGTGAAGCAATACGCAGACAAAGCCCTGAGCATTAATCCCAATCATGCCAGAGCCAACTATACATTGGGTAAATGGCATTATGAAATGGTCACGCTATCAGGCATAAAAAAAGCAGCCGTTAAATTATTTTATGGAGGTTTGCCCAATGGCGATTTAGACAAAGCCATTTTGTACATGGAAAAATGCAGAACCCTAGAGCCTTATTTTGTAACCAATCAATTAGACTTAGCCAAAGCTTATAAAGAAAGCAGACAGCCCGCTAAAGCCATTGAAGTGTTAGAAAAATTGGTCAAAATGCCCAATCGCTCATTTAACGATATTGCTATGAAAGCAGAGGGCGCCAAAATATTAGCATCATTACAATAAACACTATATGGATTTACAAGCATTATTCTTAGAAGCTGTAGCCAACAGCAAAACCTTGGCTGAGAAACCAGACAACGATACATTGTTGAAGTTGTATGCCCTTTACAAACAAGCAACAGAAGGCGATAACCAAGAGGAAGGGCCTTCCAATATGTTTGATTTTGTGGCTAAGTTTAAACACGAAGCTTGGGCAAAATTAAAAGGCTTAGCCAAAGATTCAGCGATGCAACAATATATTGATTTGGTGAACCAACTGAAAGGTTAAATCTTGATTTTTTTCCATCGGTTACTGTTGATATACCAAAATGAGGGTATAAACATGATGGCCCAATATAACCATTCGCTTGCCCATCCCCATGTGATGGGCAGGTTCATTTTTTCTAAGACGATGTAAATATACACTAGGTAAAAAATGATGGTGGCCGCTTCGGTTATCAGATTCATTTTTGAATTGCCTGTACCAGTTACCGCATTGACCCATACAGTTGCAGCAGACATCATGATCATGGCAATTGATACAATGCGAATAACCGGAATACCCGCTTCAATAAAGTCTTCCCCCTGACCGTAAATGCCTAAAAATGCACGCGGAAATAGGTTCAGTAATATAAAAACTACCAATGCAAACCCCATGCTCCACTTGAGTATGCGATAGATCAATGGAATCACTTCTTCTTTTCTTCCTTGGCCAATCACATTACTCACCATCGTATTAGTGGTAGCGGCAAAAGCCCAAGTAAAGCAACCAAAAAATCCAAAGAGATTGCGCATGGTATTGGATACAGCCAGGTCTCTAGCGCCGTGGTGTTCAATCAGTATATAAAAATATTCCCAACTCATGATGCTGATCACGTGTTGTAAAATGAGGGGATAAGATTGGTTTAAAATCAATTTGATGTATGCAAATTGGTATCCAACTTTTTTGAATAGATTGATTTTTTGGCTCATGCCATTAAAGCGAATCACCAAGAATACGGCTAATAAGCCTGCACCTTCCGCAATGATGGACGCGTATGCAGCACCATTGAAACCTAGATTTGGCATACCCAACTTTCCATAAATTAAACCGTAGTCAAAAACAATGTTCACAATGGCTTCTGTGGCTGTTCCTAGTACCAATAATTTGCTTTGATTAATGCCAACCAATAAAGCGTTGCGCATCTGATAGATATAGAGTAGGGGTAGTCCCCAAATGCGAATATGTAAAAATTGAATGGCCATATCAATCCCTTCTTGATCGTGCAGAGACCATTGCAATACCATGGGTGCGATAAACCAAGTGGTTAAAATGCCAAATACAGCAAAGAATAAGGCAATTCTAACGCCATGCCAAAATAAAATGCCAATTTCATCAATTCTGTTTTCACCAGCTCGTCTTGAGATCAGTGCTTGCAAGCCATTGTTTAAACCATTTCCAATTACTGCAAACATTAAATAGTATACGCCAGTAATACCAGCAATCCCCAATTCTTTTTGCCCTAAGCCCCCTAAAAAAATATTATTGGTGATAAAATTGATTTGGGGCACTACAATTGACGCAGAAATGGGTAAAGCAATTTTTAAAATAGCTTTATTTCCTGTATTTACTTGTAAATTGAGTGGTGAATGATTGCTCATATTGGGTGGCGAAGTTAGTAAAATGCAGGCGCATAATATCTTCGCTCTCCGTTAATGCTTTTTTATATATTATTGCAACGTAATTAAGATGAATGGCCAGGAAAAAAGCAGGATATTATAACGATGATCCCATTAGTGGATCTGCTTTTCAGCTCATCATAGAATTGGATGAACAGGAAATGCGCTGTATGTCTAAGAAAATTGATGATGGGGCGATTGTGGCATTTGAATACTTTAGTTTAGATAAGGATCAAACAGAGGACTGGAATGATATTTTTTACGAAATCAAAACCATCTCCAAACTCTTTAATAAGACCTATAAATTGGTGACCTGTTTTTTCTGTACACCAGAATCTATTTTGGTTCCAGAAAAATTTTTAACCGCTACTTCTGCAGAAGATTATTTGAACTTGATTTATGGTGAAAGCAGTAGGATGGAAGTGAAATATGAAAAGCTGATTGCCACCAGAAGTTTCATCAATACATATCGCATTAAAAAATCATTGGCTGAATTGTTGACCAGACAATTCATCATTTTTCAAACATCGCATGTGTACACGTCTTTGCTGAATGATGTGATGATTAGAAGAAAGAATGGGTCGCAGTTTGTGAAATTGCAGTTTTATCATGGGCATTTTATCATGGCCATTTTCAAGGAAGATAAAATTCAGATGATTCAAACATTTACCTACAAGATTGCAGAAGATGCTTTGTATTATATTATTCGTTGTGCACAGCAGTTTGCCATTGATACCAATACCGCAATTGTTGAACTAAGTGGTATGATTGATATCAATACAGAATTACATGACCAATTGAAAAAAGTGTACACACAAATTGAGATTGACAGCATTGAACCAGTTGGCATCATTGCGCAAGTGAATAAAGATTACGCCAGTCATTATTTTGCGCCCTTCTTTAAATTGGCATTATGAGAATTATTTCAGGGAAATGGGGTGGTAGACGCATTCATCCACCTGCCAATATGCCCCATACCAGACCAACCACTGATATCGCAAAAGAAGGGTTGTTCAATATCTTGCAAAACAGAATCAGTTTTGAAGGGATTCAAACATTGGACTTATTTGGTGGTACTGGTTGTATTAGTTACGAATTGGCTTCGCGAGGGGCCAGCAGCCTAACCATAGTAGAGAAGGATCCGGTGATGCATGCATTTATTGGAAAGAATGCCGCTTTATTGGGTATGGAGCAAGTACAATTATTGAAAATGGATGTATTTGCGTTTCTACAAAATTGTACGCAGTCATACGATTTTATTTTTGCAGGTCCTCCGTATGCTTTGGGCACCATTGATGAATTACCTAAAATTATTGTGGCAAAGCAATTAATTAAACCAGGCGGTTTTTTTGTGTTGGAACATACACCGCGTAATGCGTATGAGAAATTTGCCGGATTTTCATTTGTACGACATTACGGAACCACTTTGTTCTCATTCTTCCAATGCATAGCGGATTAATCAACAAAGCATTGCCTAGCTTGAGCTGATTTAATCAACAGAACCAATATTTCGGCTTGTGGATGATTTGTTTTTACTCAGTGTAAACTGCAAACTGGTTTGCCAAAAGTTTTTATACTGTGCTCGATTTTGTGAAAAATAATCGGCCCGATAAATCCAACCCATTTGCAAACTGATTAAAGGACTGATATTATATCCACTGCCTATATAAAAACGATTTTGTTCATAAAACACTTGTTCGTTGTTAAAGTGAAACTCGTTGGATACATTCAGAAACAAGGTTTTTGTAGTAATGGTGGGTGTATTGATGGGTAAGATGGCACTCAGCCTGTATCGGAAGCGGTTTCGATAGCCATTGGAAGTGAATCTTTGCTCAGCTCTCAAGCGGTGTTCAACTCTTAATCCTTTGAACTGCTGATTCCATATAATTTGTTGCCAAAGCCTATTTTCAGAAACCAAAAAGGGGGTTTTAAAATTGTCGTTGACTTGATAGGTTACATAGCGCCCAGTTCCCACTAAAGCCGATAGGGAGGGGGTAATCATATAACCAATACCACCCTTTACTTCATGATAATTAAAATCGTCATAGGTTTGTTGCGAACGCAATTGCAGTTCAACAAATGCATGCCATTGTTTATTGTAATTGAACCGACCTGTTATTACATTCCATGTACCAAGTCCGGGGGTTTGTGCACTTGATATGCAGCTGCCGTAAAGAAAAGCCCCGATCAAGATCAGGGCTTTTTTAAAATTTATAGGTAGTGAAACCATTGTTTATTTATATCCCATTTTTCAAACTCTTTGGCCACTTCGGTTAAAAAGCTGGCTCCAATACTGCCATCCACTATTCGATGATCATAACTCAAAGACAGATACATCATATGTCTGATGGCAATGGTATCACCTTCAGGCCCTTCCATCACCATGGGGCGTTTTTTGATGGCACCAACCGCTAGTATGGCTACTTGTGGTTGACTGATAATTGGGGTACCCATTAAGCTGCCAAATGTGCCCACATTGGTTAATGTAAATGTGCCACCCGTGGTATCTTCGGGCTTAAGCTTGGCGTTTCTTGCTGCATCGGCTAATCCATTTACTGCTTTGCTTAAACCTACAATATTCATTTGGTCGGCTGCTTTAATCACTGGAACAATTAAATTTCCCGTTGGTAATGCAGTAGCCATGCCAATATTAATGTCTTTCTTTAAGATGATTTTATCACCGTCTAAAGAGCAGTTGATGTAAGGGAAACGTTTGATGACAGTAGCGATACATTCTACAAACATTGGGGTGAACGTCAGCTTGGTCCCTTCCCTTTGTTCAAATTCGTTTTTAACTTTGTTTCTCCACAAAACCATATTGGTTACATCAGCTTCTGCAAAACTGGTCACATGCGGACTGGTATGCTTACTGTCAACCATATGTTTGGCAATCAACTTGCGCATCCGATCCATTTCAATGATTTCAGTGGCACCAGTAACAGTTACCATTGAAGGGTCAGCAAATTTATCCGATGCAATTGGTGCTTGTGTAGTTGGAACAGCGGGTGTTGCTGCAATATATGCAGCCGCATTTTGCTCAGGAAATCTTGAACCAGATTTGATCACTGGTTCAACTGGCGTATGATAACTGGTTGTAGGCGCAGGTATCACAGGTACCATTGGTTCAACTGGTTGAGGTGCAACCACGGGAACTGCTGCTGCTATTGGTTCTGCAGGCACAGTAGTTGTTGGTGTAGGTATGGCTGCTGGTTGTGCAACAGGTATAGCTGGTTGTTCAACTGGCGGTTGAGGCGTAACGGTTGTTGCTGGTGGAGCAGGAGCCGCAACGGGTGCTGGTGTTTCTGCAATAGGTGCAGCCGCTACAGTTGTTGTTGCAGGCTGAGGTGCTGGTGCAGCTGCAGGCATTGGTTGCGGTGCTGCTGCAGTGTATTGTGGCGCAGCAGCATACACTGGTGCTGGCTGATATACAGGCACTCTGCCGGCTTTTTTATCTGCAACGTATTGTAAAATATCTTTTTTAGACACACGGCCATCATTGCCAGTGCCTGGAATTCTTTCTAATTCACTCAAGCTGATGCCCTCACTATTCGCAATATTCAACACTAAGGGCGAATAAAATCTGTTTGATGCAGGCTTGGCCATTAACTCAACCATTGGTGCACTTGGCGTATAAGGCACTTCTACAATTGGGGTAGGTGGTGGCGCAATTGGTTGTGGTGGAGCAGGCTGTGCAATAGGTTGCTGGATGGGTTGTTCAATTGGTTGCGTAGCCATCGGTTGTGCTTGAATTGGCTGGGGCGCAACGGGGGCAGGTGCTTCAACAATGGGTGTTTGTACAGGTGCTGGTGGTACAGCTGCTGGTGCTGCTGCACTTGTTTCAAGTCTAACAATAACGGTTCCAATGGGGACCACATCGTTAACATTGTAAAGGATTTCAGTAATGATGCCTTCAACTGTTGAAGGTACTTCACTGTCTACTTTATCAGTAGCAATATCCAATACGGTTTCGTCTAATTTAACATGGTCGCCTACTTTCTTATGCCATTTAAGAATGGTAGCTTCCATTATACTTTCACCCAGTTTGGGCATCACCAATTCAGCTATTGCCATATTGTACTACTGTTTAAAGCGGGTTAATAAGGTATAGTTAATATACGCAATCCACTACTAATCAACAAAGATAGTTGTTGAATCTGATTAATTCATCAACTATTATCCACAATTAAACCTCTCAATAAATTCAATGCATTAATAGCCGTTAATTCAATATTGCGGTCTCTATCAAATCTAAATTGAAAGTCTTTAACGATGCATCGGTCTTTGCTTGCAACCGCAATCCAGACAAGGCCTACGGCTTTTTCATCTGTAGCGCCACCTGGCCCCATGATGCCACTAACGGCAATGGCATAATCGGTATTCATGGTAGTTAAAACCGCTTGTACCATTTGTGTGACCGTGTCTTGACTAACTGCACCTACCGTCATCAATGTTTCGTGCGGTACATTCAATAACTGCTCTTTGATGATATTGGCATAAGCAATGATAGACCCTTTAAAAAATACAGAAGAGCCCGCGTGTTTGCTCAATAAGTGGGCAATATACCCGCCTGTACAACTTTCAGCTGTTGCAACGGTTTGTTGGCGATTGGTCAATAATTGCCCAACCACCACTTCCATAGGATCATCTTTGTCGGTTACTAAATAGTCTAATACATTATTTTTCAACTGATTAAACAGGTTGTCTAATGTTTCATTTAAAGGCTCCAATGCCATACCCCATGCGCTCAAACGAAGCCTTACCATGCCGTAATTGGGTAGGTAAGCTAATTTGATATGCGGGGGCAATGCCAATTCAAAGTCTTTAATTTTTTCGGCTAAAAATGATTCTCCAATGCCTGCTGTGAGCAAAGTGCGGTGTTCAATAAAACCTGTTTGATACCAGTGCGGAATATTGGGCAGCACATGGTTGCGCATGATCCATTTCATTTCATGGGGCACACCAGGCATGGCAATGATTTTGGTATCCTGTTTGGTAAAGAGCATCCCTGGCGCTGTGCCTTTTTCGTTTTTTAAAACCGTGCATACATCAGGCACTTGTGCTTGAAGCCGATTGCGTTCTATCATTGGTCTTTTGAGAATGCGTTCAAAAATCAGCGTCACGTGGTCTAATGTAGCTTGGTCCATCACCATCTTCCCGCCAAAATAATCGCACAATAATGGTTTGGTGATATCATCCGCCGTTGGCCCTAATCCCCCCGTAATTAATACCAAATCTGTTTTTGAAATGGCGTCATCTAGTGCCTGCCAAATGTCTTCACGATTGTCGCCAACTGCTACTCGATTTTTCACCAAAATGCCAGCTTGATTAAGCGCTTGAGCAATCCAACTGCTATTGGTATCAATCACTTGGCCAATAAGCAATTCGTCTCCAATGGTAATGATTGATGCATAAATTTTTTTCATGAAACTGCTTATTGAGTCGTAAAATAGGGGGCCAATGTTGCCAATAAATCTGCTGGCATTCCCATGCGTTTATTGGTAAGTGTATTGATAAAATACAAGGTCACTTTGCCAGTGGTGAGTAATTTTTTTCGTTCATTGTACACTTCATGTTCAAAACAGATTTCGTGATTGGTAGGCAATGTTTTTAACATGGTTTTGATGGTAATCAAATCGTCGTAATGCGCTGGCCTTAAAAATTTAGATTCCATAGCCACTACGGGCATTCTAACACCCATGGCTTCCATTTGTTTATAGGTAAAGCCTAAAGCTCTGATACATTCGGCTCTGCCTACCTCAAAATATTGTGCGTAATTGCCATAATACACAATATCCATCTGGTCTGTTTCTGCATATCTTACTCTAACAGTGGTGAAATGTTCGTACATCCTTCCAATTTGTTGACAAACTTACAACCTTATCCTGTTTTTCCACAAATGGACCATTTAACTAAGCTTAACAACCACGCAACTTATCTTTAACAAGGCTTTGCCACTTTGTTTGATCAAATAAAAAAACCTTTGTACTATATACCCCCGCCCATGTATAGAATCATATCCGTATTATTTTTGACCTTCTTGAGTTTCACGCATTTGGTGCAAGCCCAAGAAACCCATGTACAACCTGATCCTGATGCTGTTTTTAAACAGGCTAAGCAGTTGTATCAGCAAGATCAAATTAATCTAGCCTATCCCGTATTCAAACGACTGTATAATAATGGGATTAAGCAAAGCAATATGCCCACACAGTTAATGGCTGATGTGCATTTCTACTACATCGTTTCTGCGCTTCAATTAGATGAACCAGGAATTGATGAATTGGCAAAAACATTTATTGGATTAGACAATCATTTGGCACATGTGCAAATGGTGTCTTACTATTTAGGGGAATATTATTTTCAAAAAAAGGCCTATGCCAACGCGTTAACTTTTTATGGCAAGAGCAATATTGTGAATTTGAATAATCGACAAATTGCCACGATGAAATTTCATCAAGCCTATGCCTATTTTGTGAATCAGGATTTTGAAAAAGCCAAACCATTGTTTAATGCCATTCGTCAAATACCTTCTGATCCTAATTATATTGATGCCAATTATTATTATGGTTTTTTAGCGTTCAGTGAACGTTCATATGAAACAGCCATCAATAGTTTCTTGATTGCAGAAAAGCATCCTGATTATAAAGATGTAGTACCGTTTTACTTAACAGAGCTCTATTATTTTAGTGGGGATAGAGAACAAGCATTAACCTACGGGGAAGCCGCCATTCAACGCAATGGCCAATTCTACGATTTGCAGTTAAAGCAATTGGTTGGTCACTTACTTTTTGAAAAGCGCGATTTCGCCAAGGCCCTGCCTTATTTGGAAGCTTATGTTGCCGCTACTGAAAAAGTTAGACGAGAAGACCTTTATGAATTGTCTTACTGTTATTATGAAGCCAAAAATTGGAACAAAGCCATACAAGGCTTTAAGCAAATAGGAGGGGCTTCGGATTCTTTAGAACAAAACAGCATGTATTTATTGGCTGATGCTTATTTAAAAGTAAACGACTTACAAAATGCTCGAAATGCCTTTCAGTTTTGTGCAGCCAATAACAGCAACTTAATGCAAAAGGAAGTGTCTAGTTTCCATTATGCAAAATTGTCTTATGAATTGGGGTACTTTGATCTTGCAGTAAAAAGCTTTCAACAATTTCTTACCCAATTTCCTAAGTCTGGTTATTTAGGGGAAGCCAAAGAATTGTTGGTAAGTACATTGGCCAATACCAATAGTTTTAAAGATGCGCTTGTACTTTATGAATCATTGCCCAATAAATCTGCCAGTGTTACGGCTCTTTATCCCAGGTTGTTGTATGGTAGAACTGTAGAACATATCAATGACCAACAATTAACAGCTGCCGAAGCATTATTGGACCAAATTTTAGTCACCCCCAATCATGCGGCGCAGTTGCCCTTGGTATATTTTTGGAAAGGTGAATTGAGTTATCGTGCAGGTAAATTAGATGATGCCATCCAATTTTTGCAGCAATATTTAAAAGCTTCAGTTAAAAATGGGGAAGTGAATCCCAGTCATGCGAGATATAATTTGGGGTATGCTTATTTAAAGAAAGAAAGCTATAAACAAGCCAAAGAACAATTTGAATTTGTGAATAAGAATCCTCAATCGGCATTGAACAATGTTGAAAAGGATGCTGTGGTAAGAGCTGCTGACTGTTGGTTTATGATGAAAGATTACAAACAAGCATTGCAGCTATATGAGCAAATCATTCAGCTTAAATGGGCATCAGCAGATTACGCATTGTTTCAAAAAGCCATTATTGCGGGCGCAATGAATCAACAATCACAAAAGCTTAGTTTGATCAATGAATTGATTCAAACATATCCGCAATCGATGATGCTATCGCAAGCCAGATTAGAAATGGCCAATACGTATTTGGCTGAAGAGTCTTTTGAAAAAGCAATTGAGCCTCTGAAAACTATTTTAACACAAAAAGAGGCAGACCCCATTTATCCGCAAGTGTACCAAAAATTAGGTATTGCTTACTTCAATTTAAATCAAAATGACGCATCATTAGATCAGTTTAAGCAGTTGGTGAACAAATACCCCAATAGTGTTGAAGCCGAAGCCTCGGTAGAATATATTCGCAATATTTTTATTGAGCAACAGCAACCATTGGAATACATCAACTTTATGGAAAACAATGGCAAAACTTTGGCTGTGTCTGAGGCGGATTCAGTAACGTATAAATCGGCCATGATTCGTTTTGAAATGAAGGATAATATTGGCGCGGCCTCTGGGTTTAAAGCCTATGTGCAAAATTTTCCTAAAGGGAAGTATGCGGTAGAAGCCAATTATTTTTTAGCTGAACTACTAGTATTGCAAAAGAATAATAAAGAAGCTTTAGAGCATTACAAAGCCGTTGCAGCACTTGCGCCTAATAAATATGCGGAAAGAAGCGCTTTGCAAGCAGGCCGTATTTATTATTTTGATTTACAGGATTATACAAACGCTGCCACTTACTATGCTTTATTAAAATCCATTGCGTTACAACAAGAAAATAAATTGGAAGCCATGCGTGGATTATTACGCTGTCAATTTAAAACCATGCAATATGCCCAAGCAGCCCCTAACGCAGCGGAATTGCTTTTGCAAAAAGGCATTGCAACAGATGATAAATTAATGGCAGGCTATATTATTGCTAAAAATGATCAATTAGATAAAAAAACACAATCGGCTTTACAAGGTTATCAATTGTTAATGGCTTATGGTAAATCTGAAATTACCGCTGAAGCGCAGTACCGTATTGGCGAATTACTGCTGCAATTGGGCAAACTAGATGAAGCAGAAAAAGCCTGTTTTGAAGTCATTAAAAAATTTGGGTCTTACCAATACTGGGTTACCAAAAGCTATTTATTGGCAGGCGATATTTACCTCAACCAGAAAGATTATTTCAATGCAGAAGCTACTTTTAAAAGCGTAGCTGATAATGCTGAAATAGCCGAATTAAAATCAGAAGCTGCAGCTAAACTAGCATTGGTTATTGCAGAAAAAGAAAAAAATAATAAAGTACAGTAATAAAAAATGATAAAGATGAAATCAAGATACGCCTTCATGATATTATTACTGCTTTCTTTATTTGCAGTAGATGCCCAAGCACAACGAAAAAAGGCCAAAACAAAAAAAGCCAAAAAAACTGTTGTCAAAAAAAAGAAGGCACCTGCAAAAAAGACAAAAAACAATCTATCCAATAATGCTCCCAAAGTTGCCAATGGGGAAGGTTTAGCAGTTACCTATGCCGTAGCCAATACCAATAGTACCGATACTGCTGCTACTAGAACCGTAATCATCACGTCAGCATTTAAACCATCCTTACAAAATGCCGCAAAAATTAATTTTACAGCAGCTTCAAATGTGGTGGATTCTTCTAGGTTGCCTTTGACCTATAAAGTGCCTTCGTCTAATTTGTTTTTCTTATACCAACCCATTCCATTAAAGCCCTTGGCCTTACCTACAGATTCACCAGCGGTTTGGAAAAATACGCATCGAGTGAAAGCAGGGGCAGGTAATTTGAGTTCGTTTATGGGAGAGGGGCTTTTTTCATTTGGAGATGGAAAGCATACCATCACACAAATTCAAACCAGTTTTATTACCGCAAAGGGTAAACGTTATGCCCAACAATTCAGCAAGTTTGATTTGGATGTGATGTCAATCATCAATACCAAGGATCAACTAGAATGGACTTCTCAAGCACAATTCAATAGTACAACGAGGTATCGATATGGGTTTTTACCTGCTACATTAAATCTGCCAAAAGATCAATTGCAATTGGTGTATAATGCTTTGTCCTTAGAAATTGGGATGAAAAATAAACAACCTACAGCTGCAGGTATTTTATTTCACCCTGTAATGCAGTTTCATCGATTCACCAACACCAATAATGCAGGTGAAAATAATTTGATTATTCAAGCACCCATTCAAAAGTCATTTGGAAAAATGTTTGGGTTGATGATTGCCGCAAACGCTGATTTGGCTGCTTACAATGCTCAAGGTTTTAAGATCAGCAATAATTTGTACAGCATTGAACCCAGTGTTTTATTCAATACGCCGAACGTAAAATTAAACTTAGGCATTAAGCCAAGTTGGAATAATTCGGCCTTTAACTTATTGCCCAATTTTACCCTGAGTTCCAGAATACCCAATACCAATTTTTCTGTTGAAGCTGGCTTTAAAGGCAGTTTTGTAAAAAACAGTTTTAGATCATTGGCGCAATTTAATCCATGGATTGGCCTACCTAATGATATTAGGAATACCAGAACTATTGAACAATATATTGGCTTTAGCGGAAGCACCAGTAATCATTTTTCTTTTAATACCAAATTGGCATTGATGCAATTGCAAGACCAACCCTTGTTTGTGAATCAGTTGGGGGATGGGAAGGCTTTTGATATTTTGTATACGAATATGAATCAATTCCGTTTGTCGGGCGAAGTCAATTATGCATTCCAAGAAAAACTGTCTTTTTTAGCCAGTGCCAGTTACAGTCATTTTAGTAAATTAAATCCGGCTACAGATGCTTTTGGTTTAATTCCTTTAGAAACGACTGCAGGGTTAATTTGGAAGCCTATTGGCGACCTTCAAGTTAAAGGAGATGTATTTTACAGATCTGGACCATTGTACCGAGATGCATTTTCTTTGGCTGCAAAAAGATTGTCACCAGCCGTAGATCTGAATCTGGGCTTTGAATTTGGGATACTGCCCAAATTGAATTTATGGCTACAGATGAATAACTTATTGAACAATACCTATCAGCGATGGAATCAATACCCTGTTTTTGGTTTTAATGTTATGGGAGGAGTTGTATATTCGTTCCAATAAATACCAGTTGCATGTATCAATACCTTCATAAATACCTTGTGCTGAACCATAAGTTGAGCATACCAGATGTGGGTAATTTTGTGATTGAACCTAATTCGGCCAAAATTGACAATGCCAATGGGTTTTTGTTTGCACCAGCACCTGCTATCAGATTTAGACAAGAACAAACCCCACCATCCGATAAGTTTTTGTTTGATTTTATTTCTGATGAATTGGGCGTAGATCAAATGACCGCAATTAAGCAGTTTCATGATTATGTTTACAAGATTAAAACCTCCTTGTCTACCCCCCAAGGGGCTGTAATACCAGGCATTGGTGCGATGCGCAAAGAAGAAAATGGCTACATTTTATTTACACCAGAAAAAAATTTATTGGATTTGCTGCCTCAGGTGAAAGTAGGGGAGCAAATTGAGTTTGCTAAGAAGGAAGTGGTGAAAGTGAACCATGATGAGGAGAGAAATTTAACCGCACAAGAGGAAGAAGATATCCGTGAATTATTGGGTCAAGATAGTCAAATTAAAACCAGTGATAACTGGTGGGTATATGCCGTAATACTACTCATGATTGGTATCGGTGCATTGCTGTTCTATTATGTTTAAAGCGTTTGCTGAATGTTTACACCAGTTCATTATTACCAATGTCCGGCATGTGGGTCCGATAAAATTGAATATGCATTAACGGCCAAAGACCATACAGTCAGCCATATCAATTTTGATATTTGGCATTGTAAATCATGCAGTCTTCGCTTCACGCAAGATGTGCCTGGCATCGATCAAATTGGGCCGTATTATCAATCGGCCAACTATATTTCGCATTCTAATACCAAGAAGGGATTGATTAATCAATTGTACCATTTGGTAAGACGCTATACATTACAATTAAAAGCCAAAC
>JAIXYL010000104.1 GCA_027490265.1 Sediminibacterium sp. | reverse complement strand
TGCGGTATAACTGTATATTGAGTGGGCTAGCGCTTTTAGTAGCAATATTGTACCACCAAATTTGATAATCTTTTTCAAAGACAATATAATTGCCCGATGCAGATACCACTGGCGTTTTAATTGACGTTGTAAATTGAGTCAGTGCTGTTTTTTTACCATTTAGAATCGTATACAAATTATACTCTCCATTGGCTTCGTCTGAAATAAAATACAGATTGCCTTTTTGATCAATGGTGCTGGCAAAATCCTTGCCCTCCCAATTGGTATGTTTTTGGTACTGTTTGGTCTTTGGATTATACGATTGTATATCAGGATTAAAAGGGCCTTTGTATCTTTTTCTGGCCACTTGATTATTGCTTTCCCAAGTATCATTAAAATACAGATCGCCAGTAAGGGGATGTTCAGCAACTAAATGATCCATTAAAAAATAATGGTCCCCAAACAATCGTTTGGGCGTACCGCCATCGATGCTTACCGTATATGCAGACACAGGTCCATAACGATTAGACGTAAAGTAGATGGTTTTACTGTCCCAACTAAAATTAGACAAGACATCAGCAGCACTATGAAAAGTTAATTGCTTGACTTCTCCACCGGCTAAAGGCATGATATAAATATCGGTATTGCCCATTTGTTCTCCAGTAAACGCCAACCATTTGCCATCAGGAGAAATTCGTGGGGTGGTTTCATAACCTTGCATAGCTGTTAACCGAGTAGCTTGTAAGTCAGCGGTAGACGCTTTCCACAAATCACCTTCAAAAGCAAACACGACCGTTTTTGCATCAGGAGATAATACCGGATGCGATAAAAATTTGGGTGAGCTGGTCTGAGCTGTCAGGGTTTGAATGGTCAACCCAAAGAAAAATGATAAGTATGTAAACCGCATAGTTGATAATTATCTATTGAAAATAAGCGTATTTGTATAACAAAAAAAGCCACCCATATAAATGGATGGCTTTTACTAAGATTGGCTACTTTATCGCATCATGCCTTTCGGGGCTTCTTTTTCTAATAAATGCTTGTAAATAAACTTGGTTTTTAAATTATTGAAGTGATTGCCTTTTGCACCACCCCAACCATGTCTGCCACCAGGATATAACATGAATTCAAAATCCTTGCCTTTATCCTGTAAGGCACTTACCAATTGGATGCTGTTTTGCATATGCACGTTATCATCCATGGTGCCGTGTACCAATTGCAAAACGCCTTTGAATTTATCTACATGTGTTAACACGCTACCGCTTTTGTAACCCTCGGGGTTTTCAGCAGGTGTATCCATGAATTTCTCGGTGTAATGACTATCGTATAATTTCCAATCAATTACAGAACCACCAGCCATCGCATGGGTAAATACAGAAGACCCATAGGTAAGTGCATAAGCACTCATATAGCCGCCGTAACTGAATCCAATAATGGCAATTTTGGTTGGGTCTGCTTGACCATTCTGAATGAACCATTTGGCCATATGCATATAATCTTGCATTTCCCAGAATCCTAAATTACGGTGCATATAATTCACGCCTGCTTTGCCAAAATGCCCACTCGCACGGTGATCAAATTTCACATGGATCAATCCTTCTTGCGCATATATTTCACGCGTTGGTGACCATGTCCAGTTATCCCAAGTATTGCCGGCATTTGGACCACCATAGATATCCACCAACATTGGGTATTTTTTATTAGGATCCATATTGGCTGGCCAAGTCACTTGAGCTGGTAACTCAAATAGTCCATCCGCACTTTTTATCCGAATCAATTCGGTTTTGGCAATTTTATAATTGGCCATTGTAGCTCCTTTTGAATCGCCCAACTCACGTATGATTTTACCTTTATTGTCTAACAAGGTCATTTTGGTTGGTGTAGAAGAATTGCTGTAAGACGACACAAAATATTTACCATTGGGCGACAATCTTACCAGCGCATGATCATAGTCTCCAAATGTTAATCGCTTCATGTCTGCACCATTCATTTTAACGCTGTATAAATCTCTACGTGCGGTGTTTTCTTTACCTCTTGCCGTAAAATAAACAATCCCATTTTTTTCATCAATAAGCTCGGTACTCAATACAGTAAACTCACCAGAGGTAATTGGATTAATCAAACTGCCATCATTGTTGTGCAAATACAAATGGTTAAAGCCTGTTTTATCGCTTTCCAAAATGAATGCAGGCTTATTGCTTAAAAAGGTGAAACGACTACCCGCTCTGTCTTCTAAATCAACCCATGTTTTTTGTTGTTCTTCATACATGATTTTTTTAGCACCAGAACTAGGATTCACATCAAAGATTTTCAAATGGTCTTGCCCACGATTAATCCATTGCACCAATAAACTACTGCCGTCGTTGCGCCAAACTGGCCATCCAAAATATTGATCGTCTTTGGCGTTGAAATCGGCCCAAGTGGTTGTACCCCCCTCAGCGCTTACAAATCCAACTTTTACTTCAGGGTTTTTATCACCTGGCTTGGGGTAACGGGTTTCTTCAATGAATCCATGCTGACCTTCACTGCTGTAAATAGGGAACATTGGCACCATGCTTTCATCAAAATGCATATACGCCAATTGCTTGCTATTAGGGTTCCACCAAAATGCACGGTAGCGGGTAGATCTTCCAAAAATTTCTTCCCAATATACCCAACTGGCATATCCATTTAATGAGGTACTCGTTCCCGAAAAGGTTAATCTGGTTTCTTTATTGGTCAATAAATTGTAGGTATACAAATCATTGGATTTTGTGTACGCGATATAAGTACTATCTGGAGAGAAAGTTGGATTTTTTTCTTCTGCTGCATCAAACGTGATTTGTTTTTCGTCGTTGCCATTTTTATAAAACAAGTCGGCATTTTTAACTGAGACTGTTTTTGTTGGCGGTGCCGCTCCCTTCATTTGATCAGGTGTAGCAAGGGTAAGCTTACCAGATTTAACTTCCATTACATAATTTTTGGCAGTTGAATCTGGATGGATTTTTTGATTTAAAATAACACGGTCATCGTCTAGCCATTTCATAAATGTAGGCAATGGACTGCGAAAATTTTCTGGCAGCTTATTGGCCATTAAATCAGCTTTGCTGATCATTTTGTCTTGAGCCACTAACGGTGATGCCAATAGCAACATCCCAAATGATAAAATATACTTATTCATGGTTCTAAAATTGTTCCGTGAATATAGTAAAATATGCAGGACGTTAATCTGCACCCATTAAAATGCTTCATTCAATCGGATGTAATAAGCCCCACCTGCAGTGCTGTTTCTAGCATAGTCTACGCGAAGGAACATGCGATTTTTTTTGTTCACTAAAAAACGCAAACCAAGGCCGCCAGCCTTTAATAAATTGGCAGTGGAATAGCTGCCAATGGCGTCGTCAATCAACCCTGCAGAACCAAATGCTGCACCATACACCCAGCGCCAAATATGAAAACGATATTCTGCTTGTAAAGCTGTAAAGGAACGATCTCTAAATCTGCCTGCAAAATATCCTCTCATTAATACCGATCCACCCACTCTTGGCAATTCTCTTAAAGGCACATTGCCTGAAGTATGTATACTGCTTAATTGAAAGGCCAAAGTGCTTGATGGGGTTAGTGGATAAAATTTCCGAAGGTCTAAGAACCAAGTATTAAAATCGTAGGGATTGTTTTTAAAAGAAATATTTCTAACGAAGTAAAATTCTGCAAACGCGCCTTTGTGCGCACTAAATGGATAATCTCTGCCTTCATATAAAACAGCAGGACCAAAGCCCAATGTTTTGCTGCCGTTGATGCCAGCCACATTTTGTTCAGCAGGACTTAATGGACGAAGGTTCACAACATTATAAACGTCATTGTAATCAAACTTTAAACCCAAGTACCATTGGTTGCGTAACAAACGATACGCTCTTGATTCTAAAAACAATCGACTGTAATCCTGTGCCAAAAAGTTTTTCTCTCCCACGGTATTATTGCCGATACCCCAAAACCGATCATTGTATGTACTGTATCCGCCAGAGCCACGGAATACAAATTTTTCACCCTTGGTAAATACCTGCCAAGTAGCTTTTACTTCTATTTGTCCGAGTGTACTATAAGTAAATTGACCATGTATATATGACCCTCGGGCTTCTTGATCTTTACCTTTTTCTTTCGCGTTGAAAAAATATTCCAATGCAGCACCAAAACGAATACCTGTTTCTGGGGTAGACGTTAAAATAGGAATCGGCACAATGCGCAAATTCATGAGTGGCAACGAATCGGGATTAATAAAATTCCGAAAGGTTTTTTTTGGTGTGGGTATCAAGCTGTCTTGCTGTGCCGATGCCCCAACTGAAATGGTAAGGGCAAAGCCCAGTAAACACTTATACAACAACATTGATCATTTTTCCTTTAACAAAGATGAATTTTTTCAAGGGCTTGTCTTCTAGCCATTTTTGTACCAATGGACTGGCTAATACCAACGCTTGTGCTTCTGCAGCTTCCATATCTAATGGTAATTCAATACTGGTGCGCACGCGTCCATTAATACTCACTGGATATTCTTTTGACGATTCCCGCACATAAGACGCTTCAAACAAAGGAAATGTTGCATCCAAAATAGATCCTTTATTACCCAATAAATGCCAAAGTTCCTCACTGATATGCGGCGCATAAGGCGTTAATAAAATCAGCACTTGTTCTAAAACAGCTTTCTTATAACATTTAAGATCGGCCAACTCGTTTACACAAATCATGAACGTACTCACTGCAGTATTAAAACTAAATCGCTCCGTATCTTCTTGAATTTTTAAAATGGTTTTATGCAATACTTTTAGCTCTGCAGGATTAGGGCTGTCTTCATTCCAAACCTTCCCTTTTAATTCATCATAAAACAAACGCCAGAGTTTTTTCAAGAAACGGTGAACCCCTTCAATACCCTTGGTATCCCAAGGTTTGCTCTGGTCTACCGGCCCTAAGAACATTTCATACATTCTAAACGTATCGGCGCCATATTTTTCTACCAACACATCAGGGTTAACAGTATTGAATTTGCTCTTCGACATCTTTTCCACTTCTGCACCACAGATGTATTTGCCGTCTTCTAATACAAAACTGGCATTGGCATATTCGCCATTGCGCCATTGTTTAAATGCAGCAATATCTAATTCAAATCCATCTACAAAATTGACATCTACATGAATTGGATTCGTGTCGTAATCCTTAATTAACCCCGCTGAAATAAAATCATTGGGATTTTGCTTATTTCGATATACAAATCTTGAACTTCCTTGAATCATTCCTTGGTTCAAGAGTTTTCGGAATGGTTCATCAAAACTGATATGGCCTAAATCAAACAATACCTTGGTCCACATTCTGCTGTAGAGTAAATGCCCTACGGCGTGTTCCGTTCCCCCAATATATAAGTCTACCTGATTCCAATAATCACTGACGTTTTTATCGCAAAAACTGTTGTTGTTATGGGGATCCATATAACGTAAAAAATACCAGCTGCTGCCTGCATATCCTGGCATGGTATTGGTTTCTAGCGCACCGCCTGGAACAATGGAATCATATTGATGAATCCATTCAGGAATATTGGCCAGCGGTCCTTCCCCTTCAGGGCCGGGCGCATAACTATCAACCTGTGGCAAAGTCAATGGGAGCTTTGATTCATCCAAAGGATAGGCGATACCGTCTTTCCAAATAATAGGAAATGGCTCACCCCAATAGCGTTGTCTGCTAAATGCCGCATCGCGCATTTTGTAATTGACTTTGCGCTTTCCAATGCCCATTTCAACCAACTTATCAATCACAATGGCAATGGCATCTTTTAAAATAATGCCATTTAAAAATTCGCTGTTGGTTAACGCCACTTCCTTGGTAGGATTGGCTTCTTCTCCATTAAAATGTTCACCAATAATATTGGTAATCGGGATGTTAAAGTGCTTCGCGAATTTGAAATCTCTTTCATCTCCACATGGTACGGCCATAATTGCGCCAGTACCGTAGCCTGCCAACACATATTCTGAAATCCAAATTGGAATTGGTCGTTGGTTAAATGGATTCAAAGCATAAGCACCCGTAAAGCAACCCGTGATTTTTTTTTCTGCCTGACGCTCTCTGTCACTGCGGCTTTTAACGTAAGTGATATAGTCTTCAACCGCTTTTTTTTGTTCTGCAGTCGTGATTTGCTCAATCAACTCATGCTCTGGAGCCACCACCATAAAGTCTACACCAAAAATGGTATCAGGCCTAGTGGTATAGACGCGCAATTGAGCGTTTGATGCAGAACCAGCAACAGCAAAGTCAATTTCAGCACCATAAGATTTGCCAATCCAATTGGTCTGCATATCTCGCATGGCTTCACTGAATTCAATTTGATCTAAGCCGCTGATCAATCGATCTGCATATTCGGTTATGCGCAAATACCACTGTCTTAATTTTTTCTTCACTACCGGATGCCCCCCTCTTTCACTCAATCCATTCACGACTTCATCATTGGCCAATACCGTACCAAGCGCTTCGCACCAATTCACTTCGCCATAACCACAGAACGCCAAACGATATTGCATCAAAATGTCCTGTTGTTCTTTTTCAGAAAAAGCTGTCCATTCAGCTGCCGTAAAATGAAGTTGTTCATTTCCTGGACATTCATGAACACTGTTTCCTTCTTTTTCAAATGAAGCAATCAACTCGGTAATGGGGGTTGCTTTTTGGGTATGTCTATTGAAAAAAGCATTGAATAATTGTAAGAAAATCCACTGAGTCCATCGATGGTATGTGGGCTCACAGGTTCTTACTTCTCTACTCCAATC
>JAIXYL010000071.1 GCA_027490265.1 Sediminibacterium sp. | reverse complement strand
GATGGGAATGTGAATTTTTTATTCGTATAATAATTGTTTTCTTTCTCAGTCAATACATCTTTAGGATTAAGTTTTGTTTCAACTACTTTTCCATCTGCCATTGTGTAGGTTGATGCATGTAAATCAGAAATCTGCTCTGAATTTGAATTAGTTCCACCATTGTATAGTGCAATTTTAATGGTAGCTTCATCAAATGCGGTACGTTTTTTAATGTACAAACGCTGACGATGCTTAAAAATCAAACTAAAATCACCACTTGAATTTCCAATAAAATCGGAGGAAGCAACATCAAATAATACAATGGCTTCTGCCGAGGAATCATTTAGTGGAGATTGTATTGTAAAATCTTCATTGGTAACAATACCAAACTTAGGTATTGGTTTGGATTGCGAGAATACATATGATGATAAGACTAACAATACAAATGAAAACATGTATTTCATAGATGGATTTTTTGAGAATTTAATTTGATACATCATTATCAAGTATTTTAATAATTTACAATAGCCATAGGCATAAAGACCCATGTCAGTTGTTAAACACTGTAATGATTGAGGAGGTAAGTATTGGGATTATGAATATATTAAAAAATATTATTTGAAAAAACTTTTTTTTCAAATTTGACCAAAAAAATAATCCAATACTACTAAAATAAAAAATACCGTGAAAACACGGTACACTAAAAAACAAAGATTATTCTTTCACCCAATAATCAACCACAGTGACTTTATCTAAAATAGTGGGGAGCAATTTGGTAAATGCAATATGGGCAGGATGCACAAGATATTTATCGCGATCTTTTTCGGAGGAGAAGGTTAATGAAAAGCAATGGGTTAAGCCCTGATTTAATTTTTCTGGACTATTATTGATGCCCCATTCGTATTTTTTAATGAAATTAATATGTTTAGGTAATTCACCAAAAGCTTGAATTGCATTCTGAACGGCTGCACTATCTGCCCCTGCTTTCCAACCAAATAAGACAACGTGACGGAGTTCTAAATTTGCAGTTAGCTGCTTGGCCATTTTAATTGAGTTTTTCAAAGAATTGATATTTTTCCAATCACTATGTGTAGTAATGATATATTGGGGATTCGGATATTTACGCTGAACCTTCAAAAGAGTATTGGTGTATTCTTTTATATTACCGTCTCCTAAAAAACCTAGATTTTCGTCTTTAGCTCCTTTGATTAGACAACCTCCTAACAAAATTTTATCTTTAGGAAACCAGATAACAATATTATCTTGAGAATGCCCCTCCCCTGGATAATAAGTTTCAAATTGATATTGGTCTATTAGAAATGAAGTGTCTTTAGTCATTAAGTATTGGGCTCTTTTAGTATTGTTCTTTTTACTCAATTCGTCTGTCAATTGAGTGGTATAGGTTTTAATCCCCAACTGCTTGTAATACTCTAATCCTGCTGTTTTATCGCTATGCCAATGAGTAGCAAAAGCCATGATAACTTTTTTTTTATGCCTTGATTGAATACTATCCAAGAGTGGTTGAAACTGCGTAGTATCCCATGGGGTATCAAATATAACAACACCTTTCTTAGTGACTAAATAAACACCATTAGCGCGTACTTTACTATTTTGATATGTATTATAAGTTGTATAAACATAAAAGTTCTCAACTAGGGGTTCAATAAGCAATTTCTTATCCGTTTGCGCTTGAGCAATAGATGCCTGAAAATAGGTTACGATAATCAAAGCAAAACTAACTTTAAGCTGATAAACAGATATATGCATACTAATGATTTACAGATTGAACATGTTTAATTAACTCAGTAGCTGCATTTTTTGCATAATCCATTCTGGAATCCAAAGTTTTCATAGCAACTTCTAATTGAACAAGATAATTATACATTTTATGTAAACTTTCTTTATCAGATTTTACAAGTTTTAATTGTTGGTTCTTAAAAACAGCATCTACTTTGACTTGAAATGCCGAATCGTTTTTTCCAGAGGGCATTACTTTAAAGTCTGTAATTACATCATTAAAAGGTGTTTGATCAGAAATCGCACTATAAAAATCAGTAGTCTTCTCATTGATTATATTCGTTGACTCAACGGCAACTGCTACCATATAAGTAATTCTAGTATAATAGTCGTTAATCTGAAGTATTAAAGAGTCTGATTTAATTAATCTTAATAATCCTGTAGTTGTTAACTGATCGTAGGCAGATGAATTAAAACGAGGCTGACCATATGCACTCAATCCTTCACGAAGTTTATAGAACCGGTTAAAATCTTTTTTTCCATTAATTAATGCGACCATTTCGTTTCTTAAAGAGTCAATCATTCCAATACCATATTTTGTAATTTTTTGGTTGTTATTGATCCGAGTAATATCATAATTCAGGTTATCAACCATGATATTGAGTTGTCTTTCCACTCGCTGTTCCTCAATATAATGTTCACGAAAATTCTCAGCTAAAAAACCACAAAACACCGCTAAGAACAGCATAAAGAATTCCCAGAAATAAGACTTCCAGTTTTTCTTACCGTGATCGTGATGGGCATGATGATGTACTTCCATAGATTGGTTTGGTTCAGTTGTTTCAGAAAGTGGTTCAGTTGAGTTGATGGTATCAGATGGGATATCTTGTGCTGGACTCT
>JAIXYL010000024.1 GCA_027490265.1 Sediminibacterium sp. | reverse complement strand
ATAACCATTCGGCACAAACTGGTCTACTTCGGCAGTCACTGCTGCATTATCGTTTAATCCACCAGCCACACCCATATTGTCACCACTGCTTCTTTTAAAGTTGGCTAAGAAAGATCCTTGATTATTGCCCTTGGTGGTAGAACGAAGATTATCAAATCCGTCATTTCTCCATGCATAAATGGCTTTATTGGCAATCAACTCTTCACCCTTAATGCCCTTATTACTCTTGCGCTGGGGGTTTTCCATGATATAACCATAAGCTGCGTATTCCCACTCTGCTTCTGTTGGCAAACGATAATCGCCATACATCAACCCGTCTTCAAATTTGGCAACCGTTCTAGGTCTGCCTTGCGCATCTTTCAATGGATTCTTCTTTGAAGTCACATCCTTACCAGGTACAGCTTGATATTCTCCTAGTAAATAGGCTTTGGTATTAAAATTATCTTGGCCAGCGCCATTCAATGTTTTTTTGATTTGTGTTTTAGGATCTAAGAAACCCTTTTGCATTAACGCCAATTCATTTACACGATCCGTACGCCATTTGCAGTATTCAGTGGCTTGCAACCAAGTTACCCCTACAACAGGGTAATTATTATAGGATGGGTGGCGGAAATAATATTCAACCATTGGTTCATTATAGGCCAATTCTTCACGCCACACCAAGGTATCTGGCAACGCCTGTGTTACAATAGAATCCATACCAGCCGCACCAAATGTACCTTCTAACCAGTAGAGGTATTCACGATAATTCAAGTTGCTCACTTCGTATTTATCAATAAAGAATGAGTTCACGGTAACGCGATGTGGAATATTGTTCCAATCGGCCATGATGTCTTCCTGTACAGCCCCCATGGTAAACGTACCACCCTGCACAAAAACCAATCCTGGAGCGGTTTTGATGTCTTTAGGCTTAATAACATTGAAGTTACCGAATTGCTGGTCATTATAGTTCCAACCAGTTGCGGTAGACTGTTGTTTCTTTTTCTTGAAAATACTACAAGAAGCCACTACACTCAGGAGTGAAACCAATAAAACGGTGTTTCGCACAAATTTGATTACCTGCATTGTCTAAGTTTGTTATACTGATAAGAGTGTAAAGTTCAACTAATATTGGTCGGTTTTGTTCAATAGCGAATGTATAGAAATATTAGTTAGCAAAATCCTAATTTTAGATTCCATAAAAATCTAAAACGCTGTTTTCTGCTAAATATTTTATACCCGTTTGTTTTCGATTGGCCTTTTCAATAGGCTTTCTAACTTGTTTATGGCAAGACCTACATGGCCAACAAAGACCATATGCCCCCAATTCCGTTTTGGCAACTGGCCAATGGGCCAAAATAGGCGTTACCCAAGAAGGGATCTATAAAATTGATGCCACTTTATTAGCAGCTTTAGGCATTAATGCCAATCCATTCCCATCAAACACCATCCGATTATACGGCCTGTCTGGGGCCATGTTGTCAGAAAAAATAGACCAGTTCTACACAGATGATTTAGTGGAAATACCGATTGAGACAGCCTCAAATTATGGCATGTTTTATGCCCCCGGACCACACCAATGGACATACGATTCAACAACAAAACGGTTCAACTTTATCAAGAATCTGTATTCTGACACTGCATGGTATTTTATCACGTTAACAGGCAATGCGGCACCCAAAAGACTATTGACCCAAGCCGCTGAAACCCGCCCAGCAAACAGCATCATCAATGAGTATACTTCGCTATATGCACATGAGATACCCAGACTAAATCTATTGAGTAGCGGCAAATCATGGGTGGGTGAAAACTTCACAGCCATAAATCCTACCAGAACTTTTTCAATTCCTTGGAGCAATCTGATTAGCAATAGCCCATTACAACTATATACCCATTTAACCAGCAGATCCTTGGGGCCTAGTGCCCATTTTATGGTATCGCTAAACGACCAAGTATCTCAAACCATTAGTTTGTCTGGCGTAACAGGGGGATTACTAGACGAATACGCTCGTGAGGCCCAAACCCATACCCCTATTGCCTTTTCAAGTATTGGAAATGCAATAGCTTTAAAAATACAATATACCGCTACCGCTAATGGTGCGGAAGCTTGGTTAAATAGATTCAGTCTGCAAGGCCAAAGACGATTAATGCCAGACAATGCCACCAGTGGTTTTTACTTTAGAAACAGCGGGTTCATTCACCCAGACTCAGTTGCGGAATACCGTATTACTGCACCGTTGAACAACGGTGCACCGGTTCCCTTCCCCATTGATACCCGCATTTGGAACATCAGTTCACCACTGAATCCAGAACAAATGGTCATCAGTGCTTCAGCGAATGAAATCAGATTTAAAGCCACTGTTGAATCATTGAAAACCTATGTATTGTTTAACCCAACGCAAGCATTAACACCCATTATTCCCAGCAATGCAACAGTGCCCAATCAAAACTTGCATGGCTTAGCATTTGGGTCAACTGGACCCAATAATCCGGGTACTGGTAACCATGCATTTAATGGGTTGATTATAGTGCACCCTTCTTTGTTATCCGCTGCCAATCGCTTAGCCGCTTTTCACCAAACACAGTATGGCTATAGCGATGCGGTGATCACCACCACCCAATTCTACAATGAATTTGGGGCTGGCATTCCCGATCCTGCAGCCATTAGAAATGGCATCAAATTATTTTACGATCGGTCTAAACCGCTGGCCGGAAATGCGGGTAAAACCTTGCAGTACGTGGT
>JAIXYL010000090.1 GCA_027490265.1 Sediminibacterium sp. | reverse complement strand
ATTGAAATTCTTGACTACATCCACCGCTAAAAAAACCATGCTAGAATCAGGTATGCCTTTCTCTTTTAAATAAGCTCTAATGACTGCTTCATCCGATTTAATTTGCGTGTATGATTCTTTTAAATCGTAACCAGATCTGCTGTATTGACCCTTCCATACAATTTGATCACTGGTAAAGTCTTTCTCCGCTAAACCAGTCACCACAATGGTTTCTGTGCTAATGAATTTGTATTTATAAGCGCTTCCTAAAATAAAAGCACTGATCATTACCGCTAAGGCAATCGCAATGGAGCTAGAAGATAATTTCATATGGTTTAATTTATTCGTTAATCATTTCTCGAACAACGCGTATGATGTCTTCCGCATTGGGCTTACTAAAATAATCTCCATCACTACCATAACTTGGTCGATGCGCTTGTGCCGTTAACGTTCTCGGACTTACGTCTAACCATTGAAATGCTTTTTGGCCTTCAATCACTTGATTGTACATATAAGCAGCAGCACCACCTGGCACATCTTCGTCTACAAATAAAATTCGATTGGTTTTCTTCAATGAATCTAAAATCATATGATGAATATCGAAAGGCAATAAAGTTTGTACATCAATTACTTCGCAACTGATGCCTTCTTTAGCCAAACGATCCACTGCATCCTGAATAATTCTTAACGTTGATCCATAAGAGACGATGGTTACATCTTCGCCCGCTTGTACAATCTCTGGAATACCTAATGGTACCGTGTATTCTAACAAATTGGCTGGCATTTTTTCTTTCAAGCGATAGCCATTTAAACACTCAATCACCAGCGCTGGGTCATTAGAAGATAATAAAGTGTTGTACATACCAACCGCTTGAACCATATTTCTAGGCACGCATACATACATGCCTCTCAAAGCGTTTACAATCATCCCCATTGGAGAACCGCTATGCCAAATGCCTTCTAACCGATGTCCTCTTGTTCTAATAATCACCGGACAACATTGTTGCCCCTTGGTTCTAAAATGGGTAGTGGCTACATCATCGCTTAGTACCTGTAATCCGTACAATAAATAATCTAAATACTGAATTTCTGCAATGGGTCTTAAACCACGTAAAGCCATCCCAACCGCTTGACCCATAATGGTTAGTTCTCTGATGCCGGTATCAAAAATGCGGTCTCTGCCATGCTTCTCTTGTAAGCCTGCAAAGCCCTGATTTACATCCCCAATATAGCCTACATCTTCTCCGAAGGCATACACTTTAGGGTTCTGCGTAAACAGCGCATCAAAATATTTATTCAATACTTCAAACCCATTTACCAAAGGCGCATCAAATGAAATCAATGGTTTGATTTCTTGAATCTTTAAGGCGCTTTTTGCGGTTTGGTTGTACAAATGTGAATTGTACAATTCCTTATTGAGGTTGAGTAATTCTTGGTAATACAACCGCACATCTTGTGCTGAAGGCGACTCAGGTGCCAATTCTATGGCCAAGGATAGGGTCCTTAAAACATCTCTTCTGAGCGGTTCTTTATTCTGCGATAACTCATTTGCCATTTGTTGTAAACGATTGTATTTCTCCATATCGTTTACCATCATTTCTTTCAATAATGTAGCAGCGTTTTCTGCCTGCTCTTTGATGGGAGCAATGTATTTTTCCCAAGCACGCAAACGACTTTCGCGCACGTGTTCTTTTGCAGCAATATCAATATCAGCCAATTCTTCTTCGGTTGTCAATTGATTCTGCAGCATCCATTCCTTCATTTTTTTAATACAATCCCATTCTTTTTCCCAAGCCAATCTTTCAGGTGTTTTATACCTTTCATGGCTGCCGCTGGTAGAATGGCCCTGTGGTTGTGTGACTTCTTCTACATGAAATAAAACAGGCACATGTGTATCTCTGATTCTTTGAATGCCTTCTTCAAAAGCTTGACAAAGCCCTGCATAATCCCAGGCTTTCAATTTATAAATTCTGATACCATTGGTGTCTTCCATTTTTTCAAGCCCTTTTAAGGCATCAGAAATAGACCCCTTAGTTGTTTGAAAATTCTTTGGCACTGAAATACCATAGCCATCATCCCAAACAAATACAGCCAATGGTACTTGTAATACCCCTGCAGCATTCATGGTTTCCCAAAAATGTCCTTCACTGGTACTGGCATCTCCAATGGTGCAAAAACACACTTCGTTACCATGATGGCTTAAACTGTCTAGTTGACTCAATTGATTGCTTTGTCTAAAGCATTTGGATGCATAGGCCAAACCCAATGCCCTAGGCATTTGTGAGGCGGTTGGGGCCATATCAGCAGAAATATTTTTGCGATTGGCTAGGTCTAACCAATTGCCATTGTCATCCACCATTTTAGTAGCAAAATGTGCGTTCATTTGTCTGCCTGCACTGAACGGATCATTCTTTAAATCTGGATCTGCATACAGTTGCGCAAAATATTGCTCAACACTGGATAAGCCAGCCGCAAACATAAATGTTTGGTCTCTGTAATAACCGCTTCTAAAATCCCCGGGTTGAAAAAATTTGGCCATCGCCAACTGAGCCACTTCCTTTCCATCTCCAAAAATGCCAAACTTGGCTTTTCCAGTTAACACTTCCCTTCTACCTAGCAAACTAACTTCTCTACTGATAACAGCAGTTTTATAGTCTTCTAGAATGGTGTTTCTAAAACCTTCAAAAGACAACATATCGTCTTTGTATTGTAATGAAGCGGTTGATTCCATAAAACAAAAATAACATTAGGAATGGAATAGACTAACAATAATTAGTTTAATTAGAAATTAACTCGTTAATAACCGTTAAGATAAACTTTAAGCAACCAATTTTTGTACTTTTACGGTCTAAATTTATTCCGATGAAAATTTGGGTGGCAATAATCGCGTTTTTGGGCTTTTCCATGGGGAGCATCGCCCAAGACAATGGGGCTAAAGTATCCATTAAGAACGAAACCTATAATATGGGGAAAGTGAGTTTTGGTAAGCCGGTTGAATATTGGGTTGAAGTGACCAATATCAGCAACGAAAATTTAAAACTCGAGGGTGTAAAAGCAGGTTGTGGTTGTACTACACCCGATTTTGTGCCCAATCAAATCTTTAAACCAGGCGAAACCGTTAAAATTAAAATCAATTTTAATGGCTCGGTAATTGGTAAATTTACACGCTTCACCGATATTTTTATTTCGGGAGGCATTGTAAAACAAACCAGTTTTACTGGAGAGGGCGTACAATAAATTCATTCACAAATAAGATCTAATCATATGAAATTTGCTTTTTTATCCGCTTGTTTATTGGTTGGTTTAACAGTTTTTGCACAAAACGATATTAAGTTTAATAAGACTTTACACCAATTTGGTAAAATCAAAAAAGGCGTACCTGCTACTTACGTTTTTACTTATACCAATCAATCTGCTAAACCAGTTGTCATTGAATTTGCCAACGCAGAGTGTGGTTGCACTAAGCCTGTTTACAGTCCAGCACCCACTGTAAAAGGCAAAACCAGCACCATTAAAGTTACTTACAATGCTGAAGCGGTGGGCGTATTTAAAAAGCGCGTAGATGTTAAGTTCGCACACTCCAATCAACCCTATATTCTAACCATTGAAGGAGAAGTGGTTGACGCAAAAAAGTAATTGTTAGTATTTAGCCATATTTTAATTTGATTTATGTTAAGCATCAGTAACAGAGGCAATGCTATGCCGTCTTCACCCATTAGAAAGCTAGTGCCCTTTGCAGAAGCAGCAAAAAAAAGAGGGACCAAAGTATACCACTTAAATATTGGACAGCCAGATATTGAGACGCCTAAAATGGTATTAGATGCAGTAAGGCATAGTGATTTTAAAGTGTTAGAATATAGCCATAGCGCAGGCAACGAAAGCTATAGAAGAAAATTAGTAGACTATTATGCTTCAGTGGGCATACAAGTTAATCACCAACAAATCATCATTACCACAGGAGGCAGTGAAGCCATTCAATTTGGATTCATGGCCTGCTTAGATGCTGGCGATGAAGTCATCATCCCTGAACCATTTTATGCCAATTATAATGGCTTTGCAGTAGCCGCAGGTGTTACAGTAGTGCCGGTTACTTCTTCAATTACCAATGGATTTGCTTTACCGCCGATTGCAGATTTAGAAGCTAAAATCACTCCCAAAACAAAGGCCATTGTAATTTGTAACCCCAACAATCCTACTGGCTATTTATACAGCAGGGCTGAAATGGAACAATTAAAATCATTGATTTTAAAGTACAACCTATACTTATTTTCAGATGAAGCTTATAGAGAATTCTGTTACGAAGGCGAACAAGTAAGTGCCATGCACTTAACTGGCGCTGACGACCATATCATTATCATGGATACCATTAGCAAAAGATACAGTGCTTGTGGTGGTAGAATTGGCGCATTGGTAACCAAAAACCAACAAGTATTGGATGCTGTCATGAAGTTTGCTCAAGCCCGCTTAAGTCCACCCAGCTTTGCTCAAATTGCTGGGGAAGCTGCCATTAATTTACCAGCTGATTATTTTGATACAACTAAAGCTGAATACAAAAAGAGAAGAGATTTAATTGTTCAAAGGTTGAATGCGATGGATGGGGTATTTTGCCCCAATCCTGGCGGAGCATTTTATGCGATGGCCAGTTTGCCGATTGATGATGCAGATATTTTTTGTCAATGGCTTTTAGAATCGTTTAGTCATGAAGGGCAAACTGTGATGCTGGCTCCAGCAACTGGATTTTATGGCAGTTTAGGTCTTGGGAAAACAGAAGTGCGATTGGCTTATGTGCTCAATATCAATGATATAGACAAAGCCATGGATTGTTTAGCCGCTGCACTGAAAGCATATCCAGGTAAAACCAATTAAATATATTTATTTTAATAATATTATTAAATTGTGAAGTTTGCGCTTGATTTTTGTCACATTTTGGTAAAAAATAACAAATAATTGTTTTTTATATTTGTTTTTTAAAACGTATCCCCTTATCTTAGCAGTATCAAATTATTACAAAGAATCTCTATAATGGCAAGCAATCGAAAACCCCTCGTTTCTACGAGGGGTTTATTTTTTACAGTATTTTCAGGCTGCAAAAGGAATAATTCAACCCTCTTTGCGTTAATAGTTCTGGATAAACATGCAAGCATTATTTAAATCTCTCGCACAAATTTTTTTGGTTTTAGGCATGAGCAGTTCTGTAGGAAATGCCCAGCAATACCATGCAATACATGGCTCTTCATATGCGGGAGTTGCCAGTGCATTTAATAATCCTGCTTCAATAGGCAATAGTTTGCATCGGTGGGATTTACTCTTGTTCAGTGGGCAGACCTCCGTATTTACCAATACCGTCTTCGCGCAAGCCCTTAAAAACGCAGTCACCAATCGGGCAGGTGCTACTATTACAACTGGCACACAAGCAAGGTATTTGAATACCAACTCAGATTTAGGCCTTTTTTCTGCTATGTACCGGATTAATAAACAACATGCGGTAGCCCTCTCATTTAGAGGGAAAATGTATAATCATATTTACACCAATGCATTTAACTTTCAAGATACCATCAGCAGTATTCGGAGTTTTTTTAACACCAATCGTACTGCTCCATTCTTAGAAAGTAAGACTATGCATGCAGGATGGGGGGAAGTGAATTTAACCTATGCTGGCGCCTTACTTGAAACAGATAACAGCAGGCTAACAGGTGGCGCTACCATACACTTTTCAAAAAGTTTATTTGGCGGGTTTACCAATATGTTGAAAGCAAAATTTAGAGAGGATATCAATGGCAATGATACCAGCTATGCAGCTTTTAGCGGCATTGGTGAATATGTTTATTCAGCTAACTATGATATCCTACAACAATTTGGTGCAACAAGATCGACCATTAAAAGTTTTGTACAAGAGGCCAAATCTGCATTGGGATTAAGTTTGGGAGTTGAGTATCTACAATACGACGACGAAAATGATTTGGACAAACGCCACTATGAAGGGAGATTGTATAATTATAAAATTGGCGTAAGTATTGTAGATATTGGATCGCAGCGGTTTAATACCAGTCCATATACTGGAAGATTCTTAGAAAACAATAATGATATTAGTGATAGTGAAATGGCTAGGGCTATGGGTGGTGTCAATAATACCAGATCATTAAGAGACTCTCTAGGTGCAATTTTTGATTCAATTCAAGCCTTGCCATCTACTTTTTCTATTGCGAATCCTACAAGAGCCATTATCAATTTTGACAAACAAATCAATGCGCAATTTTTTGTGAATGCTCAAATGGTGGTGCATTTAAACAGTGTGAAGAACGGGCAGAAAAGGGTTAGTAATGACTTTAGTTTTATGACTATCACGCCTAGATGGGAAACACTTAATTGGGGTATTTATTTACCAATTCAGTATACAAGAGACGGTCAATTTTGGACGGGCTTGGCCATCAAAGCTGGTCCTTTGGTAGCGGGTATACATAGGATTGGCATTGTTAAACAAGGTAGCTTATTGAACGGTGGTGGATATATCTTATTGAATATTCACCCATTTAGAAAAAAAGAAATGAGGTCTAGACTAGACTGTTTCGAGTGATCTACTCTGCACTTTGAATATTCCCAGCCTGTTTTCCTTTTTTGCCATCAGTGATGTCGAAAGACACTTTTTGACCTTCTTTCAACGACTTAAATCCGCCCATATTAATTGCGGAAAAATGCGCGAATAAATCTTCGCCGCCATCATCAGGTTTGATAAATCCAAACCCCTTTGCATCATTGAACCATTTTACTGTACCGGTAGGCATATAATTGTATTTAGACTTAAATATACAAAATATAATTTAAGCGTGAATATTACAATTTATACTATTAATCGTGTAATGCTTAAGAACTTGATTAGTTGGTCCTTTGCATAAATCATAACATGAAAGCATTTTTACTCCTTCTTTTTCTTACCACATTGATTTTTAAAGACAATCATGCGCAACTAAACCTCAACATCAATATCATTAACCAACCAGTGTGGGGACCAATAGGTTATGATTATGCAAGATTCTATTACTTACCTGATTTAGATATGTATTATGACGTAAATCAGAGAAACTATATATACCAAGAGAATAAACAATGGATATACATTAAAAATTTACCCAATCGATATAGAAACTACGATTTGTTCAGAGGCTACAAAGTGGTACTTAATACAGACAATCCTTTTCTCAACAATCTAGATCATAGAGTCAAATACAAATCCTTAAAAAATAACCACCATCAACAAGCCATCATTTACAGTAAAGACAAAAAATATCATGTAATCAAGGGTCATCCAAGAAACAATGATAACAATGGACATAATGGCTTTAAAAAGAGCAAAAAAAATTAAACTTATGAAAACAACTATGCTTAAATGCTTACCCATCATTGCATTAATGATCGGGAATAGCAAAATGATCAACGCGCAGGAAATTAGAGAAACCGTTACAACAGTAGTTAATCCTCCACTTTTCTCAGGTAATTCAGGCTTTAAAAAATGGTCCTTTGGACTAAATGTTGGTGCATTAGCACCATTTGCAGCAATTGGCGGCAAAAATGATTTTTCTAAATGGGTACCTAAACTGGGATATGGTGGTAGCATTAAATACCAAGCTTCACATGGCTTTGGATTTCAGGCAGATTTTATAAGAGGTGAGCTCGCTGCAAACAACGATAAATTAGTGAATGGTAGCGTACCAGTCAGTCCTTACAAATCATTTTTAACAGAAATGAATTGGTCGGTGAGCTTAAGTGGTGTAGTTACTTTAGCGAATATCAACTGGTCACAAATGCGCACCTATGTACAACCCTATATTTCATTAGGTGGTGGTGCAGTAAATTATACCCCAACAACCGTCAATAATGCTGGCATTACTGAGAGCTTAAAGCCTGAAGCAAGACCAACTGCATTTTTTGTACCTGTTGGTGTGGGCTTTAAAATGAATTTGTCTAAATCAGTTAATCTAGACTTAGGTTATACTATGGCATTTGTAGACAATGATAATATTGACGGTTATATGAAGGAACCCTATTTGGGGGATAAATTCTCTTATGGACATATTGGACTAGAGTTTGCGTTGGGTAAAAAAACTAAACCTCAAATGGCAACACATAATCCACCTGCACAAATGAATAGAGAATTAACTGCTGCAGATGCAAAATTATTGGCTTCCATTCAAGCATCTGAAGAGCTATTGAATAGAAAAGTAGCAGAAATGAATGCTTTACAAACAGAAATGGCTAAAATGAAAGTAGACAGCGATGGAGACGGTGTATCTGACTATTTTGACAAATGTCCTGGTACTGCTAAGTCAACAAAAGTTGATGGTGGTGGCTGTCCATTACCTGTTGTAGTACCTGCAAAAGACACTGTCATTAGAATTACCAATAACTATGTCATTACAGAAGAAGACAAACAATTGGTAAGTGAAGCCATTAGAAACTTAGAATTTGAATTTGCCAAATCAACCATCAGAAATCGTTCTTTTCCTTATTTAGATAGAGTTGCTGACATGTTAATGTTAAAAGGCTTTAGCTTGAAACTAGGCGGTCACACGGATAATGTTGGTTCAAATGCAGCGAATTTAATTTTATCAAAAAACAGAGCTGAATCTGTAAAAAATTACCTGGTATCAAAAGGGGTGAATTTCGGAAAAATTGAAGCGGTTGGCTATGGCGAATCACAACCAATCGACACCAATAAAACAGATGCAGGTAGACAAAAAAACAGAAGAGTAGAATTTATGCTCTATTAATTGGCCTTAAGTAAAAGGAGTGCATAATCAAAATCCCGGCTATCTTAACTGATGGTCGGGATTCTTTGTATTACTGGGGCAAACTGATAAAGAATGTTGTTCCAACGCCTTTTTCAGACTCAATGGTCAAACTGCCTTTTAGATGATCAATCAAACGCTTAACTAAAGACAAACCAAATCCATATCCCGTTTCACCAGTCGTTCCATTTGACGATGTTTTCATTCCATTTAAAATATCATCAATTTCATTCGCGGTTAATCCTATACCATTGTCTGCCACTTTAATTTCTAAGACGGGCCCTGCCTCAGTTGTCAGTATATTTAAATCAACGGTAATTGTTCCATTTGGTTGTGTAAACTTGATGGCATTGGTAATTAAATTACCAGTGATTTGCAATAATTTATTCTTAGGGATGGGTTTTAATTCTTGTCCTACGGTGATGTTAAATACCAGATTAATCTGCTTATTAGACGCCTGTGGCGTATACAGTTTTTCTAGTTTTTCTTTTAAACTGACTAAAGTAAAATCGCTCTTAGGAATATGACCATTTGCTTGTTGATCTTCAGCATTTAAAATATCCGTCGCTAAATCAAGCAGGGAGTTACCAGCCCGGTGTATCAGTTTCATGATTTCTAAAATATCATCAACATTTTGCCCTGCCCCATGCTCTGTAACCATTTTCGCCAATCCAATGATGCCTGATAATGGCCCTCTGATATCATGTGCAACTTTTTTACTGTTTTCATTAAAGTGTTGCACTTTAGACTTAAGGCTTTGAATGTATTTTATGGTATGCAAACGATTCACCACCTCTTTGGCCACAATCTTTAGTAACTCAATTTTATCTGGAGACAATTCTTTTGTGGCTGTATCTAATACACAAAGTGCCCCTAAATTAAACCCGTCTGGTGTTGCCAACGGAATGCCAAAGTAATATTCTAAATTAGGATCGCCAGCCACATAAAATTTATCCTTAAACCGATCATCAGATGATAGGCTTTTCACTTCAAAACCTTCATGGTTAACAATGGTATATTGACATACGGAATCTTCACGACTCATTTGTTCGATGGGCAAGCCAAAATTGGCCACTGTCCATTGCGTATAAGTATCAATTAAGTTAACCAAAGAAATCTTTGTACCTGCAATTTTTGCAGCCAATTCAACAAGATCTTTTAATAGAGAAGCTGTATCAGAATAATCAATATCATACTCTGTTAACGCCCAAACTCTTTCTGCTTCATTCGATGGTATTGGCTGATTCATTGGATAAATTGTTTCCACAAAAATAGCGGAATTATCCAATGCTTCATAACATCCATTTAATGCCAAGGGTAAATGCCAGTGGCATATTGGGTCGGTACCCATTTGGCAAGTTGGCTACAATCCCCCTGTTATTCGTTAAATTATTTACCATAGCAAAGCCTGTAAACTGTTTGTTAAATGCATAATTGGCTGACCAATCAATCATTAAAAAGCCTTTGATGGCGTCTACATTATTATAAAGTACTTGATCATTAGGCATGTTAACAGCCCCTTGACCAGGTCTGGTTCTGGTTTCTCCAACATAACGTGCTGAAAAAGTGGTGTTTATTTTTTTGTGTTCAAAACCAATACTTGCAGACCATACATGCGGCGTAATGAATGGAATAAAATCACCACGTTGAATGATGCCTGTTCCCCAATCTCCACCACCATTTTGAAAGGTTTCTCTAAATGTAGCATGTGTATAAGTGTAAGCAATTGTGATCGGCAATTTAAATTTGGCATGGTCTTTATACAATACATCATAAGCAAGACTTAATTCAAAGCCTTTAATCGTAGCATTCCCTGCATTGAATTGATCACCTGTACCCATACCGCCTGCACTCATATTATCAGAGCCTAAAATATTGGCGTAGTCATTCAGGAAGGCCACTGTTTGAAATTGTACAGCGGCATCATTGTACCGATAACCTAATTCATAATTGATGGCTGTTTCAACTTTAGCTTGCCCTGAAGTTGATGACACAGATGGCATACCCGGAGGTGAAAATCCCTTATGAATGCCTAGAAATACATCACTCCCTTTTTTGAATGCATAATTAATGCCAATCCCTGGTAAAAGAATGGACATTTGATTGGTAGCTGAACGCAAATTTGTTCCCAAACGCCCATAATCAGTTAAACCAAAATTTTGAAAATCAAATTGAATATGTTCATAGCGCATACCAGGACTAACAGTTAGTCCTTTATAACGCCAATCATAGCTGATATAAGTGGCCACACTATTGGCGTTTCTAATTTGATTTTCCTGATTCCCATTAATGCCTGCTATTGTTTGAATCATGGTTCCATTTGTCATAGCATAAGTAGATCGGGTAGCAAGTCTGTCGGCTTGATCTGCATGTACTCTGATGCCAATTTGAATTTTATGTTCAGTATCCCCTTTGTTAAATTGCAATGTTGCATTAGACTGTACACCTTTCGATAAAAAATGTCTGGCTGCATTTTGAAAGTCGATATTGCCATTGGATTGACCAGTCATAATTTGATAGGGCAATTGATGCAAGGTTGGATTGGCTAAAATCGCATTGATAGACTGGCCACCGACTGAGTTGACTCTCCCCCAATCTCTATACGTTGTAGCAAAATAGGCCGTAGTTTGCACCGTAAT